>NZ_DATCVJ010000823.1:0-3804 GCF_036566945.1 Chitinophaga sp.
ATAATGGCATAGGCAGATAACAGCACCGTAAATAGCGTACTTCCGTTAGCTGCCGCAAGTGTTTTCAGGCGCTCCGTGTCCATCGCACCGATCTCCGCTTCAAGGGTAGCCCCCTCAAAACTTTTTATAGCAGGTCTGGAAAAATCGGTTGGCAAATTCAGTTTAGGCAACTCTCCTGCATATTGCTGCAACCAGAAATTTTTTTGTCTGACCATGGCCTGCACACTTTGCACTTTATGTTGCCAGACAGAAAAATCTTTGTAGTCAATACGCAGCGGGGCCAGTGATGCTCCTTTATAGCAGCTGATAAAATCTTTCATCAGCAGCTGCCGGGAGGCGCCATCGCTGATAATATGGTGTATATCAAAAATCAGTACATGGAAATGGCTGCTTACTTCCATCAGCCCTGTTCTGAACAATGGTGCTGTTTCCAGCTGAAAAGGCCGGATAAAAGCAGCTATCGCCGCATCCAGTTCATGTTGTGCGGCCTTCCCAAAAACTACCGGCGGCAGTACAGTATCGGATACTTTCTGATAGGGCACCCCATCTATTTCTACAAAACTGGTTCTTAAACTGGCATGCCTTGCTGCCAGTTGTGCAATGGCGTTTGTAAACCGCGCAGTATCCAGTTCCCCGTGAATTTCACAAACGAAGCTGCCATTATAGGCAATTGAATCAGATTCATATTTAGACAGGAAATACAATCTCTTCTGGGCATAGGATAAATGATACATTTCTGCCGGTGCAGCCGGTGGAATTTCATTGAAAATAGCAGCTTCTTTCGTCGCTATCAGCGCAGCCAGCTGCCTGATATTTTCACTGACGAGTAATTCTTTGATAGAAAGTCTGACGCCACAGGTTTTCAGGATACTATTACAAAAAATAATCGCGCACAGAGAATCCAGTCCCAGTTCAAAGAAGCTTTGGCCAACGCCAATCTGCGCCGGTTTTAATTTTAATGCTACCGCCAGCATATCGATCAGCTGCTGCTCACGCTCACTTGTTATTACCTGATCAGCATGAGTTTGCAATTGTGGTAGTGGTAAACTGTCCATATCCACTTTACCATTCACCGTTAATGGAATAACAGGTATCGTCATAAAATGACGCGGCACCATATAATCCGGCAGTGAGCCGCTTAAAAAAGCCCGCAATTCATCTGACTGCATATTCTTTTCTGCCGTCAGGTAGGCTACCATATACTTGTCATCCCCATCTTTCCATACCTTGATCACGGCGTCTTTCACACCCTCAAAGCGCATCAGCTGCGCCACTACTTCATTCAGTTCAATCCTGTATCCCTGTATTTTAACCTGGGAGTCTTTACGTCCTTTGAAAAAGATATTACCGTTTTCAGTTCTTACGGCCAGATCACCTGAACGGTACATATAAGGGTAAGGCCCAAACGTACATGGCAGGAACTTCTCCGCCGTTTTCTCCTTATCATTCAGATAGCCCTTTGCCAGCCCATGACCGGCAATATAGAGTTCACCTTCGATGCCGGCAGGTACCGGAGCGCCTTTTTCGTCTAATAAATAAATCGCTGTATTGGCAATTGCATGGCCAATGGACACAGAGAGATATGCGGCATCAGCAGGATCATAGCGATATATCATACAACCTACTGTGGCTTCCGTAGGTCCGTACTCGTTATATATTTCCACGTTCCCCTCAAAAGCGTCGTGAATAGCTCCTGCCAGTTCTGTATCCAGATCTTCCCCGCCTACAATGAACTTTACGGTTCCGTTTTGCCGGATGTCGGATAAAACGTCCAGCCGTCTGATCAATCTTAGATGAGAAGGTGTCAGTTTAATGACGTTGGATAAACCATCCGTAAAAACCCTGGCAATGGCTTCTTCCGGGCGTTGGGTATCGTATATGATCAATCTGTTGCCGGTAATCAGCGGCAAAAAGATAGCAGTAATGGTCAGATCAAAAGAGATGGAAGTAAACAGCGGAAAGGTCGCCGCCATGTCGCCCACATATTGCTGTGCGCCCCATTGCAGGTAATTCGACAGGGAGTGATGTGTAATCATCACCCCTTTCGGTACGCCGGTGGAACCCGAGGTGTAAATAATATAACATAAGTCAGTCCCGTCGATGCTTACAACAGGTGCATGATATACCGCTGCTGCGTACAATTCCTTTGCGGCCATTACTTCGATGGTACCAGGCACCTGTAAAGCGCCTACACCCTCTCCGGTCAGTATTAACCGTAACCTGGCGTCATGCACAATCACCTTTCTACGGGCGGTTGTGAGTCTTGGGTCGATAGGTACAAAACATGCCCCGAGTTGGAGCACTGCCAGCAGAAAGACAATCAGATGTTCATCAGATGGCATCATCACACCTACCAGGTCACCCTTTCTCACCCCATGTACATGGTACAGGAAACCCGCAGCACGATCCGTCAGCGCACGCAGTTCTGCATAACTGATGTCCCTGCCGCCACTCATTAACGCCATGTTGTTGTCACATTGTCCGGCTACCAGCTCAGTCACCCATTTGTTATCAAATGCAACCGCCGTATCATTTCCAATTTGGAGCATACCTGCCTGCGCAGCAGCATCCATCAGCACTACATCTGTTACCAGCGTACCGGGTTGTTCCAGTACCTGGTCCAGGATGTTTACAAAACTATTGCTGAAAAAATTAACATAGCCGGATTCAAGCAGTTCGGCATTGAAGGCAAATACTAATTTCAACTCTTTCAGCAGGGTCACACTTACCGTCATTGGAATATCTATGGCTTCATAAAAATCCAGCAATTCAACGCGGAAGTTGTCCGTACCTTTCTTAATAATATCATCAATCGGATAATTCTCAATCACCATTACATTATCAAAGAGATCCTTATCCGTACCGAGGTTCAGGAGTTTTTTCAGTTCGTAGTAGGAGACCTGGTTAAACTCCCGGCGTTGTAAAAGCCCGGTATGTGTATCCTGCACTACTGTCAGCAAAGACTTTGTCTGCAGGCCCTGATACCTGACAGGCACCACATTGATGGCATTGCCGATCATCTTGTCGAAGCCGGGCACTGACGCATCGCGGGACGAAACAGTGGTACCAAAAATCAGGTCATCCACGTTTTTCAACTTACCCAGTAAGATACCCTGTACTGCATACATTACCTCAGCGACCGTCACTTTATGCGCTTTGCAAAAGGCCTGCAGTTTCTCCGCCGGGTACACCTTCTGTATTCTGCACACCCTGTCCTGCACCGCCACCTGCCGTATTTTCCGGTGTTGACTGCCTTCCGTATCCAGACCGGTGAGATACGCCACCCAGTATGCTTTTTCCGCCTCAGATACAGCGACGGTATCATTCGCTGATTTGTATACTTCTTTTTTATCCGCAGGAATTTCGCCGGTGCGCAGCAGCGCATCATAGGTTTCAAATATTTCTTTGAAAATGATGCCTGAGCTCCAGCCATCATACAGAATATGATGGCTGGTGATGGCCAGCACAGCTGTTTGTGTGTCTATTTTGAAGATGCTGAACCGCACGGCATTTTCTGTCAGGTCAAATCGCTCATGGCTATCCTCTTTCAACGCAGCTGCTATCTGCTCTGCGCTGACATCATTATACAGACTGATGACCGGTGTATTTTCCTTCAGTATAATCTGAATAGGTTCCCTCAAATTTTCCCAACGGAATACGGAGCGAAGTACTTCATATCTTTTGACAACAGCTGCGATAGCTGCCTTACATTTCAATTCATCAAATACACCATCGATACGTACTGAAATCTGTATATTCAGTACATCCGATTCTTCTTCTTTCAGGTAGACATACAACATCCCC
>NZ_DATCVJ010000824.1:0-4439 GCF_036566945.1 Chitinophaga sp.
ACAAAGTGCTGGCGTTAAAGATCCCCTATAATAAGGCGGTGATTGCATTTGATTTTGCCGCGCAGGAATACACGGCACCCGATAAAATCGATTACGCCTATTATATGGAGGGCTGGGATAAAGGATGGAACTATGTAGGTAAATCCCGGACCGCTAATTATACCCGTTTGCATGAAGGCAGCTATACTTTCCGCATAAAAACCACCAATGCCGAAGGCGCCTGGAATAACCGGGAATACAAAATTAAAATAACGGTGTTGCCTCCCTGGTACAGAACCTGGTGGGCTTACCTGATGTATACCTTTTTTGCAGCGGGGCTGGCATATCTTTATCTCCGGTACAAGGCGCAAAAAAACAAACTCGACTTTGACATCCGCCTTGCACGCCTGGAAACAGAGAAGGAAAAAGAACTCAATGAAAAGAAACTGGCCTTTTTCACAAATGTGTCCCATGAGTTCAGGACCCCGCTGACGCTTATCATCAACCCCGTAAAGGAAATACTGAACAGCACCGATAAACCCGCAGGCAGTGGTCTGGATGTGGTGTACAGGAATGCCCGGCGTTTGTTAAGCCTGGTTGACCAGTTGCTCCTTTTCCGGAAGGCCGATAGTGAAACAGATAAACTGAAAATCACCTGTCTTAATTTCTATGATGTCTGCAAAGAAGTATATCTCTGTTTTAGCCAGCAGGCGATGGCAAAGAACATCAGCTATACATTCCATTGCGATAATCAACAACTGCAACTGTACGCCGACCGGGAAAAAATCGATATTGTGCTGTTTAACCTACTTTCCAACGCATTGAAATTTACGCCGGAGAATGGAGAGGTTAGCTTTGTGGTGACGGAAGACGACGAGCATATAAAGCTTGTCATTACCGATACCGGCTGTGGCATCAGCGAAAATGCAGGTCGCCTGTTGTTTGAGAAATTTTACCAGGTAAAAGAAAAGGGTACATTCGGGAAGGCCGGTTTCGGAATAGGACTATACCTTTCGAAGCAATTTATAGAAAGTCATAAAGGCCACATTTCTTTTGCCAGTAACGCAGGAGAGGGAACCAGTTTTGCCGTGCAGCTAAAAAAAGGAACTGCGCATTTTACCGGACAATATATTTTTGAAGAACTGGGCCAAAGTCCGGTGCTGCTGGAAGAGCTCATGGGCAATATCTCTACAGAAATACCACCAACAGAAAAAGAACAAAGCCACATGGAGGATATTGTTTCCGGCAAGCGTTCTATGCTGGTGGTAGATGACAACGCCGAAATAAGAGACTACCTGCGGCTGCTTTTCCGCGAGAAGTTCCTTTTACACGAGGCCGACAATGGAGCAGACGGGCTGCAATTGGCCCGTGAGTATTATCCTGATATTATTATCAGCGATGTGGTCATGAACGGTATGAGCGGTGTGGAACTCTGTAATACTATCAAAAAAGACGCTTCCCTCAGTCATATTCCTGTAATCCTGCTCACCGCCAGTCCATCCCAGGAAACCAAACTACGGGGCATTGAGTGTGGTGCAGACGACTATATTAACAAGCCATTTGAAAAAGAGCTGCTGATTGCCCGCATCGATAATATCCTACAGAACAGGAATATGCTGCAGGATTACTTCTTCGACAAGATCACCCTTCGGCAAAATGATACCAGGATCTCCACAGAGTACAAGGACTTCCTGGAACGCTGTATCCGTATCGTAGAAAATAACCTGGATAAGGACAATTTCAACATCCAGGTACTGGCCGCAGAAATAGGAATGAGCCGTTCCAATCTTTTTAAGAAGGTGAAATCGATATCCGGTCAGTCGGTCAATGCCTTTATACGGTTTATACGCCTGCGCAGGGCAGCTGTAATATTACTCAGTACAGATTGTAATGTAAACGAAGCCGCCTTTGGGGTGGGCTTCAATGATATGAAATATTTCCGCGAGCAGTTTTCCAAACTCTTTGGAATGACCCCTTCGGCCTATATCAAAAAATACCGTCGCTCGTTTAATAAGGATTTTAATGTTATAAACTTGCCGGAATAATCCCCTATTACCTGTTTACCCCCTCTTTTTGATCATTTACCCCCGGTAGCTTTCTTCCCACAGGGTCTATCATTGTATTGGCCAAACAAAATGTTTTCCACGGTATAAAAACCAGATTGTTATGAAAATTTATCTCACGTTATGGAAATGGGGATGTCTCTGTTTTCTTTTCAGCAGCTTTGCAACAACCCTTTATGCACAGCAATCCGTCAGCGGGAAAGTAACTGCTGGCGACGCAGCATTGCCAGGTGTGATCGTGTATGTAAAAGGGAGCGGTGTAAATACGCAAACAGATAGCAGTGGACGATACACTATTACCGCCGCCGCCCGATCCACCCTTTCTTTCAGCCTGATGGGCTACAGCAGCAAGGAGGTGCCGGTGAATAACCGCAGCACTGTTAATGTACAATTGGAATCCGTTACCCAGGGACTGAGCGAAGTAGTGGTAGTGGGATATGGTACGCAGCGACGGAAAGACCTGACCGGCGCCATTTCTTCCATCAATGCTGCTGCTTATAAAGACCAACCGGTGCTGAATGCTTCCTCCGCCCTGCAAGGCAGGGTAGCCGGCGTTTCTGTGGCCAATAGTTCCGGCGCACCAGGTGGCGCAGTAAAGATCCGCATCAGGGGGGCTAATTCCATCAACGCCAGCAACGACCCGCTCTATGTAATTGACGGAGTGGCGCTGAGCAGCATCGGGATCCAGGACATCAACGTAAATGATATTGCTTCTATGGAAGTTTTGAAAGATGCTTCCGCTACGGCTATTTATGGTTCCAGGGGCGCCAACGGCGTGATCATCATCACTACCAAAAGCGGGCAGTCAGGCACTATGCATCTTGAATACAACGGCTTCCTGAGCAGCAACAAACCTATGAAAAAGTATAACCTGCTCGATGCTGCAGGTTATGCAGCGCAAGCCAATCACATTGCAGGATCGGCGGTATTTCCTGATCCGGCTGCTTATGCCGGCAAAACCACAGGCTGGCAGGATATGATCTTCCATACCGGCATTACACAAAATCACCAGCTCTCCGTTTCCGGCGGAACGGAGAAATCGCGATACTATATTTCCGGTTATTACGTGAATCAATCCGGCTTGTTGCAGAATACCGGCCAGGAGAAATTTGCGCTGCGTGCGAATCTCGACAGCAAATTAAGCAACAAGGTGAGCATAGGGCTGGGCATTTTTGCCGGGCATACCAACTCGCACAATAATGGCGATATCGGCGGCAAGGGCAATCCCGTAACCGCGGCACTGGCCTGGGCACCTACCGAACCAGTATACGACTCCGGCTCCGCATACAACCGTTTTGCTATTTCTCCCATCTGGTCCAACCCCTACATGACCATCAAGGAAAGAAACAGCGATAACTCCGCTAATTCCGCCGTGATTAATGGCCGCCTCAAATATAGTATTACCGATTGGCTCACGTTGAACATTAACCTGGGACTGGATGCAAATATTTCACGCAGCGCTTATCTGAATAATGACTGGATAAACCCCGGCAATCCAGGTTCGGGTCAGAGCTCCCTGGAAAGTTATACTTTTCAGAACAGCAACTCACTCACCTTTCATAAAAAGTTCAATGAAAAGCATGACCTCACGGTGATGGGTATTGTGGAAGAAACCTCCAACAAATACAACAGTTTTGCGGCATCCGGCTCCGGACTTACCTCTACTTCCAATGGTTACTATAACCTGGGATTGAATACTTCGCAGGGCATTTCATCAGCGTATACCAACTGGGCGCTGCTTTCATACGTAGGCCGGGCCTCTTATACCTTCCATGATAAATACCTGATCACTGCTACTTATCGTGCAGATGGCTCCTCCAAATTCCAGTCTACCGCCAACAAGTGGGGATACTTTCCTTCCCTCGGCGTTGGCTGGCGTATGTCTGAAGAACAATTTATCAAAAACCTGGGCGTTTTTTCCAACCTGAAACTGCGTGGCAGCTGGGGCATTACAGGCAACCAGTCCATCAATCCATACAGCAGTCTTGGCCTGCTTTCCGGCATACAATACTCCTACGGCACCACTACGCTGTACCAGGGCTACATGCTGGGGAGTCCCAGCAACCCTGACCTCAAATGGGAAACTACCAAGCAAACCGACATCGGTCTGGATATAGGATTACTGGGCGGACGACTTAACATCACGGCTGATTATTATAACAAACGCACGCAGGACCTGTTGTTGCAAGTACCTATTGCCGCCTACGACGGTGGCGGCACCATGTACAAAAACGTAGGCGTGGTGAATAACAAAGGCTTTGAGGTTTTTGCAGAAATTGCCGCAGTACAAACACATCATTTCTCCTGGACAGCCACCATCAACGCATCGACTTACAGGAACAGGATAGAAAGCCTGGGTAAGGATTCTATTCTATACCGGCCGGTAATCGGCGGAGG
>NZ_DATCVJ010000825.1:0-7530 GCF_036566945.1 Chitinophaga sp.
TACTGGCTGTGCTAACAGTGAGTGAAGTCTATGCACAACAACGGGTAATGATCACACCGGCATATCCGGAGCGCGGTCAGACCGTGACGATTACCTACGATCCATCTGCACCGGGAGCCACGCTCCCGGCTGCAGAAAGACCAACCATCGTATTCTCCTATTCCAATTTTTACAATCAGGCATGGAGAATGCCCATGCAACGCAATGGTAATAAATGGACTACCTCCTTTGTGCTGGCCAATTACAGCACCTTCGCTACTTTTTACCTGGAAACCGGAGATGCAGTAGATAAACCAGCCAAAGACCGGCACTATGAAATTGCGGTCTTTAAAAATAAAGTACCCGTACAGGATGTATCGCTTTATAAAGGGTATAGTCTGAGCGCACAAATGGGCAAAACGCCTTCCCTGGCAGAAGAGCAGGCAAAACTTTACAAAGAAGAACTGGGGCGCTATCCTGACAACTACGAAGCAAAATTGCGTTTGCTGACCTACGAAATCAGCAAGGCCACTACTGCTAAAGAAAAAGAAGTTTTCAGGACACAGGTACACCAGGTGATTGCTGATAGATTTAATGCAGCACCTACCGACAGAGGAAATATTAATAAGGTGACGATGGGTTATCTTATCATTGGTGAAAATACAAGGCTGGATTCTATCCGCAAAGTAGTCAGGGAACGCTATCCTACCTCAGATGTAGGCCGGGAGCTGATGACAGAACAAGTAGCCAAAGGAAAAGACACGGCCAGGCAGATCGCTTTTTTTGAAAATGAACTGAAAAAGGAAACACCGGCACACGCGGAGTCTTATATGGGTATGCATGAAATACTATTTCAATACTACGCCGTAGCAAAGGATAGTAACAAAGCATTGTATCATGCCCGCTTTATGACCACCGAAAAAGAGAATCCTTACAAGTTGCTCACCTGGCAGCAGATCGCACAAACATTGCTGGACAACAGCCTGGCGCTGGATAGCGCCCGCAGCTACGCGCAACGCGCGTTAGATAGTGTGCAGCATTATCCTGTTGGTGTGATCCGTTATTTCCCGGAAACAGGTTATATCTATCCTGCGGTAGATGATAGCACACGACAGGCCACTATTCATAAAGGCCGCGGACATCTGTTAACGATACTGGGGCTGATAGATATGAAGCAGGGAAATTTCGCTGCAGCCGATAAACACATGGAACTAGCCGTAGATGACGAAGCCGATAAAGAAACACTCGACAACGCCGCTACCTATTATCAGCAAACCAATAATGCCGCCAAACTGGCCCAGCTGCAGGAGTTCAGGAAAAAAATACTGATCGCCAAAGTAAAGAAACAGCGGATGAACAAACCGGCGCCACCACTGAATGCTTTTGTAGATATGAACGGAAAACCGGTATCTGAAGCTTCGCTGAAAGGTAAGATCATCGTGATAGATTTCTGGGCTACCTGGTGCGTACCCTGCATGCAGGAAATGCCTTACCTCCAAAAGCTGTACGATCAATACAAGCAACGCACGGATGTGGTATTTATGATCACCAACAGCGGTGCTAAAAATACCCTCGCGGATGCACAAGGCTGGAGCGGTCGAAAGAAATATACCTTCCCGGTGTATTACAACACAGATCCGGCAGTAGCCGATAAGTTCCGGTTCAACATTATACCTGCTTCCTATCTCATCAACAAAGAAGGTAACATCATTTTTACCAACATAGGATTTGAAGGACCAGCAGTAGAGGAAAAACTGAGACAACAGCTGGAAATGCTCATAAACGAGTAGTTTCATGTTATATAACAGCCGGCCATTTTATGCGGAACCTACCCCGCATGAAATGGCCGGCTTCGTTATAAATACTTAAGCTATCACCACAACCAGTCCAAAAGATTTGCTGAAATTTGTGCCATCAAAAAATGACACAAGAAAATGGCAACGAAAAACAAAATAGCCCTGGTAACGGGCGGTAGTCGTGGTTTAGGCAGGAATATGTCTTTACATCTTGCTAAAAACGGACATGATATCATTATCACTTATAAAAGCAACCAGACAGAAGCCGACAAAGTAGTCGCGGAAATCCAGGCACTGGGACAAAAAGCCGCGGCTTTCCAACTGGATACCGCCGATACAAAAGCCTTTGATGCTTTTTTTAGTACGGTATCCGCGCATCTGAAGGCGGAAACCGGCAGTGGTACCTTCGACTTCCTGGTGAATAACGCCGGCATCGACAGACGTTCCATGATTGCGGAAACCACGGAAGCAGACTTTGACGAATTGTACCACGTGCATTTAAAAGGCGTATACTTCCTCACACAAAAAGCATTGCCTTTTATCGCCGACAATGGCCGCGTCATTAACCTTTCTACAGGACTGGCACGTTTTGTAACACCTGGTTATGCGGCATATGCTGCCATGAAAGGTGGTATAGAGGTATTTACCCGCTACCTGGCCAAGGAAGCAGGCGTACGCGGTATTACAGCCAATGTGGTAGCTCCCGGTATTATTGAAACTGATTTTACCAAAGCCGTGTTTGATCATGCACCGCAGGCTATTGCACATATTACTGCGCAAACGGCACTCGGACGCACCGGCCTGCCGGATGATATTGGCGGGATCGTTGCTTTTCTGTGTACAGCCGAGGCGCGTTGGATTACAGCGCAGCGTATCGAAGCATCTGGTGGAATGTTTTTGTAGAAGTAATTTTAGCAAAAAGCCGTTTTCATTAACTATGAAAGCGGCTTTTATTATTGCGGAGTAATGCTTGTTGGTCCTCGGTGAAGGATGATATTTTTGAATTTTTATCAACCATGAAGGAACGCTTTTTTATTACGGCAAGTTAAACAACCCGGTTACCTGACCCGTTAATCATTTATATTTGAATCGATCTTAACTCCCAATAACAAAACGAAATACAAATGTCCGAATCCGCCGTACTCAAAAAATTATATTTCCACAAAGCTGCCACGGCTCTGATCATCAATGCTCCTGCGGAATACATCACGCTTATCGGCGAGGTAGCCTACGATACCAAACCTAAAAAGCATGTGGCGTATGACTTCGTGCAGGTATTCGCTATTCAGCAATCCGACCTGGGAAAACTAGTAAAGGTGCATGTGGCATCGGGTAAACCGGATTGTATTTTCTGGGCCTGTTATCCTAAAGGGACGGGTAGTATTAAAAGCGATATTAAACGGGAGACGGTGTGGATTGCTTTTGAAGCAGCAGGGCTGGAGGCGGTAACGAGTGTATCTATCGACGATACCTGGACGGCCTTAAGAGCGAGGCCCATCAACAGGTAGCTATTGTTCGGAATCGGACATGTTATGTGCTGTTTACGGGCATTTGCCATGCGATAGATTATTGTAAGGTGTTGAAAACCATGTGGTTTTCTTTCCGGCATTTATTTGGAGCAACCATCCTTCCATTGATGTGTCTATACAGGGAACTTCTATAATTCGCACTATGTTTAAAAATAACTTTCGGATAGCGTTACGTAATTTATGGAGAAACAAAGGGTTTTCGGCAATTACTATTTTCGGGTTGGCCATTGGGATGGCCACCTGTTTGCTGATTACTTTATTTGTAACAGATGAGTTGAGTTACGATAAATTTAATGAGAAAGCCAACCGTATTTTCCGCATAGATGCAGATTTTTATGTGAATGGCAATGCTTTCAAAGAAAGATTTTCTCCCAGTCAGTTAGGGCCGGTATTAATGCAGGATTATCCACAGGTGGAGGGGTATGTACGTTTTTATCAGCAGGGTAATATATTGGTCAGAAAAGGTACTTCCACGCTGGTAGAGCATAATGCGAGTTTTGCCGATTCCAGCTTGTTTGATGTATTTACTTTACCGCTGATAGCCGGTGATCCCAAAACAGCTTTAACGCAACCAAATTCTATTGTACTTTCTGAGCGGATGGCGCTCAAATATTTCAACAGCACAGATGTACTGGGAAAAACGTTGCTGACAGATAACACGAAGACTTACCAGGTCACCGGGGTGATGAAGGATGTGCCTGACCAGTCGCATTTACATTTTGATTTTGTTCGCGCCATGTCGGAATTACCAGACAGCCGCAATACGCAATGGATGGCGGATAACTATACCACGTATATGCTGATGCGGCCCGGTGGTACTGCCACACAACTGAATGGCTACCTCAAAGCAGCTACGCTGAAGTATATGGAAAGCGCATTGAAGCAGATGACAGGTAGCAATATAGCAGACCTTGAAAAAGCGGGTGGGCATTTTGGATATACCGCATTGGCCTTACCTAAAATTCATTTGTATTCTCCGTTGTCGAGTGAAGTAGAGCCGGCAGGGAACATACAGTATGTGTATATTTTCATTGTGGTGGCGATCATTATTTTGCTGATTGCCTGTGTAAATTTCATGAATCTGTCTACCGCACGTTCTGCCGGACGCTCCAAAGAAGTAGGTGTGCGGAAGGTATTGGGTTCCCAGCGTTCATCGCTGATTTTGCAGTTCCTGACAGAATCTACGCTGACCAGTTTCTTTGCCTTGTTGCTGGCTATTGGCATAGCGTTATTGCTGTTGCCATTCCTGAATCAGTTAGCAGATAAACATATTACATTGAAGGCGAGCTACCTGATCTGGATGCTTCCTTTTTTAGTTATAACGGCAACGGCTATAGGTTTATTGGCGGGTAGCTACCCGGCATTTTTTCTATCCGGTTTTGAGCCAATGAGTGTATTGAAAGGGAAGTTGTCTACCGGTTTTAAAGGCAGCTGGTTAAGAAATAGCCTGGTGGTATTTCAGTTTACGGCGGCTATTTTATTAATAGTAGGTACGTTGGTAATCAATAACCAGTTGAACTATATCCGCAGCAAAAAGCTGGGCTATAATAAAGAGCAGATGTTGGTGTTGGGCAACACACAATCGCTGTGGACACATGCCAAAAGCTTCAGGAATGAAGTGCTGGCAATTCCGGGTGTGGAAGCAGGTACTATGACGGCTTCGTTACCTACTGATATAGCGATGAACACCAGTATTTATTCCAGGGATGCGGCCCGCAGCAACGGACAGGTAATGGGTTTGAATGAATGGTATATTGATGCAGACTATATTCCTACTTTGGGTATGCAGATGGCCAGTGGCAGAAACTTTTCTCCGCAGATGCCTTCCGATACCAGTGGGGCGCTGATGAATGAAACTGCGGCGCATTTACTGGGCATCACAGATCTTGATAACAAGTATCTTTATGCCAGCAACGAAGGAATGACGCCTCTTAAAATCGTGGGCATCGTAAAAGATTTCAATACCGGATCTTTAAAGAATAAAATTCCACCTATTATTTTCCGTTTGGGAGAGTATCATCGTAATATGGTGTTCCGGGTGCGCACCAGCAATCTGCCGCGTGTGATTGCCCAAATTAAGAGCAGGTTTGAGGCCCAGGATGGGATGGCCGGGCAGCCTTTTGTCTATTCTTTTATGGATGATGATTTTAACCGGTTGTATTTGTCGGAGCAGCGCACCGGCAGGATCTTTATTTCCTTTGCGGTGCTGGCAGTGCTGATTGCTTCTTTAGGTGTGTTTGGCCTGATCACTTATGCGGCGGAACAGCGCACCCGGGAAATCGGCATCCGTAAGGTGTTGGGCGCTTCTGTAACGGGTATTGTCGCCTTGTTATCGAAAGATTTTCTGAAGCTGGTGTTGGTGGCCATTGTGATTGCGTCGCCACTTGCCTGGTTGATGATGAACCGGTGGCTGCAGGATTTTGCCTATCGGGTGCAGATCAGCTGGACGGTATTTATAATAGCCGCTTTCATTGCTATCCTGATAACGATGTTAACCGTGAGTTACCGCGCTATCAGGGCGGCCATCGCTAATCCGGTCAACAGCCTGAAAGCAGAATAACTAATCCGACAGCGGCAGCTCCAGGAAAAAGGAGCTGCCACCTTCTTTATTATTTTCAAACCAGATATGTCCCTGTTGGGCGATGGTGTATTCTTTACAGAGAAACAGGCCCAGCCCGATTCCTTTCTCATTATCGGTGCCAAAGGTCGAGCGCACTTTCAGGGAAAACATATCTACCTGCCGGGATGGGTCGATGCCTGCGCCACTGTCTTTTACTTCAATTAAACACTTATCACCTTTTCTGCTGGTAGTAATAAAAATAGCACCGCCTCCCGGGGTGAATTTGGCCGCATTGCCTACGAGGTTGCGGACAATCAGCTGCAACATGTTGATGTCCGCCATCACTTTAATAGAGGCGTCTATGTTAGTATCCAGACTGATTTTCTTTTTGGCCACGGCCATTTTATTGATTTTCAGAATGGGTAATATGGCCGCGGCTACGTCTACCGGAACGAGGTTTACGTTGAGGCCATCCATTTGCGTTTTAGACCATACCAGTATATTGTACAACATCTCTTGTGTACTATTTACCACATATAGTAGCTCTGTTTCTATTTGTACCTTGTTTTGCGGATCAATTTCTATTTCCCGCATCAGCTGTAAATAGGATTGTATAGATGCCAGCGGATTACGGAGGTCGTGGGAGATGAGCGAGAAAAGCTTGCTTTTCTCTGTATTCATGATTTCCAGTGAAAGGGTTTTCTCTTCTCCGCGTTTCTTCTCTTTGTTGTAGGCATTTTTCAGGTAAATGGTACCTACAAAAATAACGACCACACTAATGATGTAGGTGGGGGTCATATCGGCAAAAATATCGTTCCTCGTTTTGTAAACACCGGGGATCACATCCGGATGATAATACTCATAGGCAATCAGTCCCAATACGGTAAAAAGGTTGAGGCCCATCCACCAGTAATATTGTTTGGCCGGGGAGATGAGCATGGTCAGGAAAAAGGCCAGTGTAAAGGATAACAGGGAGGCGCCTTCTATACCGCCACTGTAGAAATAATTGATGGCAAATGCTGCGTTAATCATGATCACAGAAATGGCGATACATAGATTTACCATCTTCCTATACCTTGATAAATAATAAATACCGGCAAATGCCAGCACCAGGATAGAAAAAATGAACGAAGTAACGGTGAGCCCCGTGATATAGTTGTAAGGAACATTAATAGCAATAATGAGCAGGGCTATGGCACAGATAGCGTTAAAGATGCGATTTTCCAACGTAAAGAGCTGAGGGTCTCCTACAATAAGGTGTGAAAATGCTTTCACTTTTTGAGATAGATTTCGGGTACCGGTTGTTGACATATAACGAATTTAAGCAATTACGAATTAGGAATAGCGAATTACACATTTGCGGGGAGGTCTTTGACAATCTGTATTCGTAATTTTTAATTCGCGATTCGTAATTTTTTTGATTAATTTTCAAAAAGATAATCAGCACAGCCAAAATATAATTCTGATCGTTATGAAAAGCAATATCCGCGCCATTCCGCGTCATATGAAATAATCTGCCCAACTTAATTAATGTTTTAATAATGCGCCTGCTGTACACCAGCCAGGCAGATAAAAGTAATTTCGTCCCGTGCGATCATTCAATTAATATGACTACCCATTTAACAGACATAGCCCTGTTTCAACTGGTTAAAACCGGTAGCATGGA
>NZ_DATCVJ010000826.1:0-11832 GCF_036566945.1 Chitinophaga sp.
TTAACCCCCTCCGCATTGCGTGCGCATATGCTGGAAATGCTGCCTGAATATATGGTGCCTTCCTACTTTGTACACCTGCCCCATTTACCGCAAACCGTGAATGGTAAGATTGATTACCAGGCTTTGCCTGATGTGGAAACCGGTCCGGCCGAAACAGATCAGCGCGCATCTAATGAAACGGAAGAAAAACTGGTGGCTATCTGGAGCGATGTGTTAAAACTGGATAAGGAATCAATCGGCGTGTATCGTAGCTTTTTTGAGCTGGGCGGTCATTCCTTGAAACTGGTCTACCTGGCTAACAGGTTAAAGCAGGCGTTTAGTAAAGAGTTTTCCCTGGCACAGCTGATAGCACTTGAAAATATCAGGCGACTGGCAGCAGCCATAAACGGTAAAGACAATGCTGCAGCATATGAAGCGATTAGCAAGGCGGAAACAAAGGAATATTATCATGCCTCTTCCGGACAACAGCGGCTGTACTTTTTGCATGAGTTTGACCGTACCTCCCTGGCCTACAACCTTGCACAGGTAGTAGAGCTGGAAGGTGTGCTGGAACTGAAAAAACTGGAACTGGCTTTCAGTCAGCTGATAGCACGTCATGAGAGTTTGCGTACCAGTTTCCGTTTGATCAATGGAGAAGTGTACCAGCAGATGGCGGAGGAAGTACCATTTGAGCTGGAGCTGCTGGAGGCGGATGATTCGGATGTTGACGCGGTGATCAGGGATTTTATCAGGCCATTTGACCTAAGTAATGCGCCATTGCTCCGTGCTGGTTTAATCAGGCTGTCGGCCACCCTGCATGTGCTGGTGGTGGATATGCACCATATTATTACAGACGGTGTGTCGCAGGGTATCCTGATCAAAGACTTCATGTCAATTTATAACGGACAGGCATTACCAGCACTGACATTACAATATAAAGATTATGCAGAATGGCAGCGGGGAGAGCGTCAGCAGCAACAGCTGGAAACCCAACGTGCATACTGGATGCAGGAGTTTGCAGTACCGGTAAGTGTACTGGATATACCCACAGATGATGCGCGTTTGCTGGTGAAAAGTTATGCAGGTGCAAACAGCCGTTTTGCATTAAACAAAATAACCACTGATCAGCTCAAACGCATAGGCGACGCAGAAGGCGCCACGATGTTCATGACCTTGTTGTCATTATTCAATGTACTGCTGAGCAAGTTGAGTAACCAGGAAGATATTTGTATAGGTACACCGGTAGCCGGCAGAAATCATGCAGATCTGGAAGGTATTATCGGGGTCTTTATCAATACACTGGTGATGCGGAATAATCCTGCCGGCGAATTGCGGTTCAGCGATTTTCTCAGGCAGGTGAAAGCGAAGTCCCTGCAGGGTTTTGAACATCAGTCCTATCAGTATGAAGAACTGATCAGCGCATTAAACGTACCGAGAGATACCGGGCGCAATCCCCTGTTTGACGTACTGTTTGTGTTACAGAATACAGATCAGTCAGCGTTGACAATACCTGGTCTGAAACTGTCATCCCGTGACAGCGGACATGGTGCTGCCAAGTTTGATCTGACCCTGATAGCAGAGGAATCGCCTGAAGGCTTGGTGTTACATTTTGAATATGCAACCGCCTTATTTCGTAAAGCACGCATTGAAAAAATGATCGCGGCATGGAAGCGTATCGTGGGCCAGGTAGTAGCAAACCCGGATATTAAATTGTCTGAAATAGACATTTTGAGTAGAGAAGAACGTGAGCAACTGCTGGTAAAATTTAATACAACGCAGGTGCCATACCCGCATACGCAAACAATTATGGACCTCTTTGCCGCACAGGTACAAAAAAGTCCTGATCGCTTGGCGGTTACCTGTGCCGACACCAGGTTAACTTATAGCGAACTTCACGAACGTTCAGAACAGGTAGCCGGTTATCTGCGTGAAGTGGTTCAGATTAGCAAGGGAGACCGGGTGGGCGTGTTGCTGGAACGAGAACCGGAACTGTTACCGGTGATTTTCGGCATCATGAAATCCGGTGGCGTCTATGTACCATTATCCGTACACAATCCAGCTGCGCGTACAAGTACCATTATAGCTAACTCCGGTATGAAAGTGTTGATGAGCCGTAGTACATTTATTACCTCGCTAACGGCAGAAGACTGTCAGGTAGTAGACCTGGAAACGTCCCTCGCTGATATAAAGGCTTACACCACAAAAACGAAATTCGAAAGACCAACCGGTAATGATCTGGCTTATATCATTTATACCTCCGGTTCTACCGGTACGCCAAAAGGTGTAATGATTGAACATCATGCTATCGTGAACCGCTTGCTATGGATGCAGCACGAATACCCGCTTACAGCAACCGATGTACTGTTGCAGAAAACCCCGTTAATATTTGATGTCTCTGTCTGGGAATTATTCTGGTGGTCAATTACTGGCGCAAGCCTTTGTTTACTGGCGCCGGATGAAGAAAAAGATCCGCGTAAGGTGGCAGAAGTAATAGAACGGCAGGGTGTAACAGTCATTCATTTCGTACCAACGATGCTCCACGCTTTCCTCACAGAAATTGCCAACCGACGCCAGTATGAGCTGAGTGCGTTGCGGATTGTTTTTGCCAGCGGAGAAGCACTGGGTACAGCGCAGGTAAAAAGCTTTGGCCGGGAATTACATCAGGAGTACGGCACCCGTCTGGTAAACCTGTACGGACCTACGGAAGCTACGGTCGATGTTTCTTATTATGAGTGTGCATTTAATAATATTCCTGCCAGCATCCCCATTGGTAAGCCAATACATAATACCAGTCTTTATATACTAAACAAACAGCAACAATTATCACCGATAGGTGTAGCTGGTGAGTTATATATAGGCGGTGTGGGATTGAGCAGGGGATATATCGGATTACCTGCATTGACAGCAGAGAAATTTATTACCAGTCCGCTGACCGGAGAACGGTTATACAAAACCGGAGACCTGGCCTGCTGGCTGCCGGATGGCAATATCAGCTATCTGGGAAGACTGGATGATCAGGTAAAGATCAGGGGCCTGCGTATTGAACCGGGTGAAATCAGTCACCAGCTGCTGCATCATGAACAGATCAGTGAAGCGGTTACCATCCTGAGTGAAGAAGGCGATCTGGTAGCCTATTATGTAGCGCCAGATGAAATTGCACCGGCACTGCTCCGCAGCCTGTTGTCTGCACACCTGCCCGCATATATGATACCTGCCCATTTTGTTCACCTGAAAGCATTGCCGATTACTGTCAATGGTAAGCTGGACAGGCGTGCATTGCCCGCACCTGCCTTTCATGCGGAAGATCATTTTGAAGCCAGCGCTAATGAAATAGAAGATAAGCTGGTGGAAATCTGGAGTGATGTACTCAGGATTGACAAAGCGCTGATCAGCGTAACCCGCAGCTTTTTTGATATGGGTGGAGACTCTATTAAGATCATTGCCGTGCGCGATCGGGTCAATACCGCATTTGATTGTAATATCTCCATTGCCGGCATGTTTGGTCTGCCAACAGTACGGGCTATACAGAAATTTATCAGCCAGGAAAGCCCGGACCTGAAGGAAATGATGGTAGATATTGACCAGGCATTGGTGGGAGCACATGATACGTTGAACCTTTTGAAAAAATTATAATGGAAAAGTACAGCGGACTAGAAATTGCAATAGTAGGGATGGCCGGAAGATTTCCCGGCGCCAGAAACGTTGGGGAATTCTGGGATAACCTGAAAAACGGCGTGGAGTCTGTGCAGCATTTTACGGATGAAGAACTGAAGGAAGCAGGCGTACCGGATCACCTGATCAGCGACCCCCTGTATGTGAAAGCCAATAGCTATCTCGAAGGTAAGGCCAGTTTTGATGCAGCGTTTTTTAACTATACCCCGGATGAAGCCAGGTTAATGGACCCGCAGATGAGGATTTTTCATGAATGTGTGTGGGAAGCCATGGAAGATGCGGGTTTGAACCTGGAGAAACAGCAGACCAGGATTGGTTTGTTTGCCGGTGGCGCAAACAATTTTAACTGGGAGGCCTATGCGGAATTGATGAACCGGGAAGGACAAGTAGATAATTTTTCGGCTTCGCAGTTGAGTAATGTGCGGTTTATGCCAACAAAGATATCTTATCTGCTGAACCTGAAAGGCCCTTCCCTTTTTATTGATACGGCGTGTTCCACTTCTCTCGTAGCTATTCATCAGGCGTGTAAGAGCCTGTTGCTGGAGGAATGTCATGTTGCCATCGCAGGTGGTGTGGCGATCGTTAATCGTTCAAAGAAAGGCTATCTCTACAAAGAAGGCATGATTAATTCTGCCGACGGTCATTGCAGACCTTTTGATGCGGAAGCTAACGGTACGGTGGGTGGCGAAGGCGCTGGCGTCATCGTGCTGAAAAGATTGAAATATGCACTGGCCGACCGGGATAATATCCTGGCAGTGATCAAAGGTACCGGCGTCAATAACGATGGTAAAAATAAAGTAGGGTATGCTGCACCCAGTGTAGATGGGCAGGCAGAAGCCATTATGACCGCACAGAAATGGGCGGGGGTGTCTGCAGACAGCATTGGTTATGTAGAAGCACATGGCACTGCCACCCGGCTGGGAGACCCGGTAGAAGTGGAAGCACTGACCCGCGTCTTTGGTAATAGCAAGGAAAAATACTGTGCGTTAGGATCTGTAAAATCCAATATAGGTCACCTCGACGTTGCTGCTGGTGTAGCTGGAGTGATTAAAACAGTACTGGCCTTACAACACAGGCAATTGCCTCCTTCCCTGCATTTTAGTTCGCCTAATCCAAAAATCAGTTTTGAGGAGAGTCCGTTTTATGTAAATACACAGCTGCGCGAGTGGCATAGTGATAAATATCCGCTCAGGGCAGGGGTGAGTTCTTTTGGTATTGGCGGCACCAATGCCCATGTGATACTGGAAGAAGCCCCTGCACCAAACGTTTCCACAGCTGGCAGCCCCGAACAGCTACTGGTCTTCTCTGGAAAAACAGCAGCGGCACTGGACAGAAATATTGAACGTTTTAAAACATTCCTGCAGGCCAATCCAGGTGTGAACCTGGCAGATGCTGCGTATACATTGCAAACCTGCCGTATACCATTTGCATACAGGAAAGCGATGGTGGCAAAAGATCATGCATTTCATCCGACCGGTGGCAGCACAGGCGTAGTAACAGACCAGGCAAAACCAGTGGTGGTATTTATGTTTTCAGGTCAGGGTGCGCAATACGCCGATATGTTTTGTGGACTGTATGAAACGGAAGCTACTTTCAGAAAAGCAGCAGACAGTTGCCTCGCTATCATACAGCAATGTTCCCGCAAAGACCTGAAACCACTGTTGTTTGACCCGGCATATTCAGGGCCTAAAGATATCCTTCATGAAACGGAATATACACAGCCTGCATTATTTGTAGTGGAATACGCCCTGGCGCAATTGCTGATCAGCTGGGGCATACAGCCTGATATGATGATTGGTCACAGCATAGGTGAATACATCGCAGCCTGCATCAGCGGCGCCATGTCACTGTCCGATGCACTCACACTGGTGGTAACACGAGGTGCACTGATGCAGAAATCCCCTAAAGGTAGTATGCTGGGCATCTCCATCTCACGCGGGGAATTACAACCCTACCTGGAAAAAACGCCGCTTGTTTCACTGGCGGCTGTTAATAGTCAGGAGCAATGCACAGTGGCTGGCACGGATGATGCCATCGCTCATTTTAAGACGGTGATGGAAGCCGCAGGGCATACTGCGACTATATTAAAAACATCACATGCCTTCCACTCTTACATGATGGATGGCATATTGAATGAATTCGAAGCGGCAGTGAAAAAAGTGCAGTTCCATCCTATACGCATTCCGTTTATATCAAATCTTTCCGGTACGCAGGCGACTGATGACATGATCGCAGATCCGCAATACTGGGTAAAGCATTTGCGTCAGCCCGTGGCGTTTGCAGAAGGAATAGCAGGGTTAGAGGCCGGCAAACAGGTAGTGTTCGTAGAAGTAGGGCCGGGAAAAGTACTGAGCTCACTGGTACGCACCAATAAAAATGTGGTGGTGAGTCTTGGCAAACGTGCCAGAGAAACTGGTACTGATCTACACCACTTATTAGCGGGGCTGGGCATGCTGTGGTCAAATGGCGTAATACCCAGCTGGGACCTTTTCTATCAGCAGGAGCAACGACAGAAAATTTCTTTGCCTGCCTATTCATTTGCGGAAGTAGTATATCCTGCTGACGTGAATGCTTATGAAATGATCACAGACCTGATCGCGCAGGGTAGCTCAGCTCCTAAACAATCTCTGTATGTGCCTACCTGGAAAAAAGAGCGGCTTACACCCACGCAGCACAACCCTCAGCCGGGCATTCTCTTTACAGATACGCATGCTGCCGGCCTGGATGAAACCGGGTACATTGTGGTAAAGTCAGGCCAGGCATTTAAGCAGCTTTCCGCTACCGTGTATGAGCTTCGGCATGGCAACGAGGCTGATTATGGTCTTTTAATCAGCGCGCTGCACTTCCCCGAAAAAATTATTTATTCCTGGGAACTCCCTTTCTATCACCTGGTAACACTGGTCAAAGCTTTACATAAAACCGGCCAGCTGTCTGAAAAGGAAATTGTACTGCTGACAAATGATTTGTATACCATCAATGGCCATGAGAAGCCGCTCGTTGCACAGTCACTGTCAACCGCACTGATGAAGGTAATTGCACAGGAATATCCCGGCGTTACCACAAGTCATATAGATATTTCCCTGTCAGTAGATTTTAATAAGCAAACACTATACGACACTATCGCAGGCGCCGTACCCGGTAAGGTGATGGCGGTCAGAAACCAACAAAGATGGGTACAGGTATTTGATGCCGTTACTGCCATCAGCAAAAGTCCCTTTAAACAGGGAGGAACTTACCTGATCACAGGTGGTCTTGGTCAACTGGGCCATCATCTTGCTACTTATCTGCAAACCCGCTTCGAAGCAAAGGTGGCTTTACTGGGCCGTACGGCATTGGCGGAGAACCCTGATAACGATAAGCTTAGCCGTTATCAGGCGCTGGAACGTTTGCCAGGCAATATTATGTATCGGACCTGTGATGTATCAGATCTTCACGCACTGCAAGCAGCCATACAGCAGATAGAGGCGCAGCTTGGGCCTGTTTCAGGCATTATTCATGCTGCCGGCAATATTGATTTGCAATCAAAACAACTGCATGAATTAACCCCCGCAGATTTTGAGCGCCAGTTTGCACCTAAAGTGCAGGGGTTAGAAAATCTGGATGCCATATTTGGCAGCAGGGAGCTTGATTTTTGCTTCCTCACCTCCTCCCTCTCTGCTGTCCTGGGTGGATTGGGTTTTGCCGCCTATGCGCCTGCAAATGCCTATATGGACCATTACATCACTGCGCAGCGTGAGAAAGGATTATTACAGCAATGGCAAAGCATCAATTTTGACGGGCTGAATTTTTCAACTCCCATCTACCAGATTTTTGAGCAGGCATTTTCACTGATGCAGCTACCACAGATCGTTGTATCAGATTCGGACCTGCAGCAACGGCTGGATAACTGGATCAGTAAAAAACAGCTTGTCGCAGACAACAGTGCTGCAATGGAAGTACAGGCAGACGAATCCATTGAAGACCGACTTATAAAACTATGGGAGGATTTCTTTGGAAAAACAGGAATACACCCCGATGCGGACTTCTTTGAAACCGGTGGGGATTCCCTGAAAGCATTGACAATGGTAGCCCGCATCCAAAAGCATTTTCATGCCGACATCACGATTGCTGACTTTTTCAGGCAGCCAAATATCCGGGCACTGAGCCATCATATACAACAGTCAACTGTGAAACAGGTAGCTGTTACCCGGGCGGTATTAAAAGACTATTATCCCTTGTCTTCTTCCCAACTGCGTTTATATTTTCTGCATGAACTGGAGCCTGCTTCCCTGGCATACAACCTGCCAAGAGTGATGCGGTTAAAAGGTACACTGGACATAGACCGCCTCAATAATTCGTTTAAAAAACTAATCCATCGTCACGAGAGCCTTCGTACCAGCATGGTACTTTCCATAGAAGGTAAACCCGTACAACAGATAGCGGCGCAAGTCCCTTTTGAATTACAATATTTTACCGCCGGTCAGGAACATGATCTGGACGCCTTTGTGAAAAGATTTGTACAACCTTTTGATCTCAGCCAGGCACCGCTGCTCAGAGTAGGTGTGGTGAAGATCGCTGAGCAGGAATACCTGTTAATGTTAGATATGCATCACAGCATTACAGATGGCGTATCGCAGGGTATTCTGATCAGAGACTTCATGCGCTTTTACGAAGGTGGTGAGCTGGAAGTGCCAGCCTTACAATATAAAGACTATGCGGAATGGCAGCAGGGTGCAGAGCAACAGGTGCTGCTGTCGGCTCAGAAGGCGTTCTGGAAACAACAGTTTGAGGAAGAAGCCGATGCCCTGCATTTGCCTGCCGATTTTCAACGCCCGTTGAACAAAAGCTACCGCGGTGGTAGTACCTCTTTTACGCTAGGCAGGGAACTAACAGCACAGCTGATTCACATCAGTGAAAAGCAGGGAGCCACCCTGTTCATGACAATGTTGTCAATTTTTAATGTGCTGTTGAGAAAACTGAGTAACCAGGATGATATTGTTATAGGCGTACCGGTTGCTGGCAGGGACCATGCTGATCTGGAAGGGATTGTAGGTATGTTTGTCAATACACTGGCCATCCGCAATGTGGTGGATGAAACGCAAAGCTTTAACGGATTGCTGGCACAGGTAAAACAGAAAACATTAGCCTGTTTGCAGCATCGTGCCTATCAATATGAAGCATTGGTGGATGAACTGAAATTGTCCCGCGATGCCGGCAGGAATGCACTGTTTGATGTGATGTTTTCCTACGAGAACTTTGCTTCCGAAGCATTACACATAGCCGGCCTGGAATTAGCGCCCTATGAAGAAGCGCATCCAATGGCGAAATGGGACCTGACCCTGCTGGCCAAAGAGGATCAGGAAGGGCAGTTGTTCTTAGAACTCACCTATGCCTGCGATCTTTTTGAGGCGGCAACGGCTGCCCGCTTCATGGACTATCTTCATCGCATTATTCAGGCAGTGGCAGCCAGCCCCGCAAAGCCGCTCTCGCAGATCAATATGTTGTCTGCCGAAGAAGAAAACCAGTTATTGCTGGCATTTAATCAAACAGCAACAGTCTTTCCTGCCAACGACAGCCTTGTAGATATGTTTGCCCGGCAGGTGGCGCTGACCCCTGATCATGCAGCGCTGATGTGTAATGGTGAAAAGCTAAGCTATGCAGATCTGGACCGTTACAGCGATTACGTGGCACAGGAGCTGATGATCCTGCAAACCGGGCATCCGCTGGTGGCACTCTATTTTGAGCCCGGCTTCGAACTGATGATAAGTATATGGGGGGTGTTAAAAGCCGGGAAAGCCTTCCTGGCATTAGATCCCGCACATAAGTCAGAAAGAAGTGAACGTATACTGGCAGATAGCGGATGCGACATTCTGATTACCGAAAAAAATCTGCAAAACATTTTATCATTTACCGGCAGGAAGCTGCTGCTTGATGCCAGCACTTTGCAGCAGGTGAGTGTAGAAAAAGTAATGGTGCAGGTGAAGAAAGATGATCTGGCATATGTGATTTATACTTCTGGCAGTACCGGTAAGCCCAAGGGCGTGAAGATATCTCATACCAATCTTGTTAACTACATCTGCTGGTATCAGCAGTTTACACACCTGAGCAGTGCTGATAAATTGATACTGACCACGTCTATTACTTTCGATGGTGGTTTTACCAGTATCTTCCCCATCCTGATGACAGGTGGTAGCCTGCATCTGGTGCCGCAGGAACTATATCATTCTCCGGATGAATTGCTGGCCTACTTCGATACACACGGGATTACACATCTTAAAATTACGCCATCGCTGTTCCTGACATTGTTGGATGCAGACAGCTTTACAGAAAAATCACTGTCATCATTTAAGTATATCGTTATCGGTGGTGAAGCGATTAAACCGGAAGATGTCAGAAAAGCACTGGCATTTGCACCGCATACGCAATTCATCAATCACTATGGTCCTACAGAAACAACGATAGGTTCCATTGCACAGTATATTGACCGGGATACCTTCGACGGGTATGCACAACAGCCAACAATCGGTAAGCCTGTCAGTAATACGCAGTGCTATATCCTGGGTAAATACAATGAACTGTTACCACTGGGTAGTGTAGGTGAACTGTGTATTGGTGGCGCCGGCGTAGGTATGGGTTATCTGGGTGATGAAAAATTAACCGCAGACAAATTTGTTGTAAATCCCTACAGGCAGGATGAACGCCTGTATAAAACAGGTGATCTTGCACGGTGGACAGCTGAGGGCCGCATAGAATTCCTGGGAAGACGCGACAACCAGGTAAAAATCAGGGGATTCAGAATTGAACTGGGCGAAATAGAAAGCCGCCTGCGTAGCTATAACAAGGTGAAAGAGGCCATTGTTATTCTCAGGGAAAATTCATACCTCGTTGCTTATTATACAGCAGAAAAAGAAATTCCGGCTGCAGATCTACGTAGTTTCCTGCTGGCTTCTCTGCCGGATTATATGTTACCCGCACATTTTGTATGGCTGGAAAAAATGCCGCTTACGAGCAGTCTGAAAGTAGACCGCAAAATGTTGCCAGCACCCGAACAAAGCAGGGAGGCAGCCTATGCAGCACCGGTAACCAAAGAGGAACAGCTGCTATGCGGCATCTGGGCAAAAGTACTTGGTCTTGATAAAATAAGTACCACAGACAATTTCTTTGCCATTGGCGGTGACTCTATAAAGTCCATACAAATCCGTTCCAGGTTGAGAACAGCAGGATATGATATGTCTGTAAAAGATACGTTTAGCTTTCAGACGATCGGCCTATTAGCGACCCGTCTTAAACCATTGAAAAAAGTAGCTGATCAATCTGTCGTTAGCGGGGAAATACCACTCACCGGTGTACAGCGCAGGTTTTTCGACAGTAAAATAATGGCAAAGTCGCAGTACAACCAATCCGTTATGCTCAACTTCCCGCAGAGAATTTCAGCACAGGAAGTACTGACCATTTTTACCGCACTGCAAAATCACCATGATGCACTGAGAATGGTGTACGCACCATCTGAATATGGCGTGGTACAGTATAACCGGGGCCTCGACCATTCCCTGTCCTGTGTAGTTGAAAATGTGACGGACCAGGCCGGACTACTGGCGATATGTAATCAGATACAAAGTAGTATTGACCTCGAAAACGGACCATTGATGAAGTTGGGCCTGTTTGATATGAGCGACGGCACACGCCTGCTGATAGTGGTGCATCACCTGATTATAGACGGTGTGTCATGGCGCATACTGTTCGAAGACATCGAAACATTATATACACAATTAAAAACAGGTCTTCCCCTGCAATTACCTTTAAAAACAGATGCTTTCAAAACCTGGTCGGAAAAAATCATTGCATATAGGGATACCTCCAAACATAAAAATGCGATCAGCTACTGGAATGCTGCATTGAACAGAAAACAGGTAAATATCCGCAGCGCTGATCCTGCCGGATTAAACCTCACTGATACGACAGAGACGCTGAAGTTTCAGCTGGATGAGGAACTGACGGCCAGGCTGCTGGGTGAGGTACACAAACCTTTCAGCACTCAGATGAACGACATTTTACTGGCCGCTTTCCTCATGAGTGTCAATAAACATTATGGCCCGGGGGCATTGCAGATAGATCAGGAAAGCCATGGAAGGGAAGAGTTAACAGAGGGCCTCGATGTAGGCCGCACAGTAGGTTGGTTTACCAGTATTTATCCGGTATTAC
>NZ_DATCVJ010000827.1:0-2233 GCF_036566945.1 Chitinophaga sp.
AGAAAATCACCTTTTCAATCAACAATCAACTATCATACGGCAAGGACATACTGTCCAACACATATGCATCCACACAGAACAGCAAAAATATTAACAACGGAATTGTAAATAATAACTCAGATAACAAGACAACGGTGCCATCTGCAGGGGTGACCTATGAAAAATACTTCAAAAAAAAAGAGGCGCTCATTAAATATAAATTTAAATTATGCAGACGGAAAAGACACCGAATCTAAATTTGCCATATCCCAAAATGCCTACTTCTCAGCTAGTGGAGAGAGTAGCGGAGATACTCTCAACCAACACTTCAACACAAATAGTCAAAGCCAAAAAGCGTTGTTCTATATTAATTACACAGAGCCAATAAAAGAAAGTGGGTTTCTCACCTTTTTCATTGGGATGGACCAGACAAATGAATTATATGATAAATCCGCATTTAGTTACAATACTGCAAACGGATTATATGACAAATATATTGACAGCATGAGCAATACATTTAAAAACATATCTACTCAACATTGCGAAAGGATAAGTTGGTATGCCCAAAAAAATAAAGTTAATTACACTATTGCTCTATCCAGCCTATCTTACAGCATCAGTAATAGTCCTTTAAACCAGAGCAAAATTTCTCTCCATGGTACCATACTATTGCCTTCTTTCTACTTTAATTATTCTATTAGCAATAACAAACAGCTTCGATTGAGATATTCAAAAACTGCTCAATTCCCAGACATTACACAGTTGCAGCCTATACCAGATGTCAGCGATCCCCTAAATCTAAAACTCGGCAACCTTAGCCTAAAACCGGGAAGTTCTCATGGATTTAGCTTGTCATACAATACATTCGACGCCATATCATTACGCACACTATATCTATCTATTAGTAGCAATGTCAATAATAATCAAATTATCAATGACACCAAAACTGACTCAATCGGTAGACAAGTAACACAACCCTTTAATCATTCGGGAGGATACTATGTCAGCCTTGACTTTTCGCGTGGATTGCCTTTTAAGAAACGATCTAATTCTATTAACTTGGCCACAAAATATATACTCCAAAGATCCATCAATTATGTGAATGGAAATAAAAACATGAATGACAAACTATCAATTGCACAATCAATTAGCTACAACTCAGAGCAGATAAAACTATTTGACTATATGATATCCGCCAACGTAAATTATAATAACCTCCATTATTCCAATCCTAGCAACACCACCACAAGTTACCTGGCTTATGGAGCTTCTTATAATGGCAATTTAAATCTTCCATTTGGAATTACCATCAGTACCTTCTTACGCTACAGTTATGCTTCCGGTCTTCCCGTTGCATACAACAATAATATCTGGATACTTAATGCTTCGATATCCAAAACACTATTCCAACACAAACAAGGCATGATTACATTTCAAGGTATTGACCTGCTAAAACAAAATAAAAGTATCACCCGTAAGGTCGAGGTTAACTACATTGAAGATATCCAGACGAATACCCTTGACCCTTTCTTTCTACTCAAGTTTTCCTATTTCCTAGGAAAAGGGAAAAACTAATGTAGGTCAAAATGTTAGTTATTTAATGCAGCCCAATTCCTCGCTAGGAGTGGTCATCCATTTAGCTGCAGGGTAATCACGCAAATAAAAATCGAAAAACTGCTTCATTCGCGAGCTAAAATCTTCTCCGTCTCTACCATACAGGCCATGATTTCCTTCATATAATAAGAACCAAGATTTCATTCCTGCCTTACATAATGATCGAAAAAAAAACTGCATATCTGTTGGGCTGCATATCATATCCTTCGTTGTGTGCATTAACAACAATGGAGTTGTCATCTTGTCAACCTGAAATATAGGAGAATTCCTTATATACGTCTCGTGTTTCTGCCAAAGCGTCCCTCCCATTCTGAACTGCCCAATTTCAAACATGCCTTGCATACTTTCGCCTGTTCCAGCAAGCCTTCCATAGCCACTCACCCAATTTGCAATACCCGACGCGGAACATGCGGCAGCAAACAAATTGGTGTGAGTGACAATATAATTGGTTTCTACCCCCCCCCAACTACAGCCTTGCGCACCAATTTTTGCAGGATCTACAAAGGGAAATTCCCCAATATATCTCGCAGCCGAAATAACAGCATCATATGTTCCTTTCATGGGATCGCCTATATGATACCGTATATCCGGACAAAATACAAGATATCCATTACTAACATAATAGGGAATATTGATTTCA
>NZ_DATCVJ010000828.1:0-1808 GCF_036566945.1 Chitinophaga sp.
TAATGAGTATAAGGAGTCTCTCCATTCAATAGACTACCTGAATGAAACTATGGAGATCAACGGATTAATCTATGGATGTACTGGTCGATCTTAATTGACAGTATTTTCAGAGTCATGCGCTGGCAACAAATCCTTGTCTGAATTCTGGATCAAAGTAAATTATTCAAGATTTTGACTTTACAATTATGAATCGATCATCGTAATTTCCAGTTCCGACATTGTAAAATGATCCTGTCAGTAAGTTTTGCTCCGTTTTAGTTATATTTACATGTAGAAATCCAGTCTCACTAAACTGAGTTACCATAAATGGAGCTTGTCCTCTGAAATCATAAAGATTATTGCCCGCAGTGCCAACTCCAACATAGATAGGAACACCCGGCATTGAATAATAAGAAGTGTTTACGTCCTTTATTAATGGCTCCCGCGAGTCCTCTACATTATGTACCAATGGATAAGATCTCTGATAATTATGATTGTGAGAAGTGATAACTAAATCTACACCATACTTTTCAAACAGTGGAGAATAAGTTTCTCTGAGAACTTCAGTTCCCGGATGAATAGTAGGTGAAGTAAAAAATGGTCTGTAGCCATAGACTATTATCCAGTCTATGCCGGAATTGTTAGCAGCGTTCCTTAGATCATTTGAGATAAAATTATATTGTTCCGATCCATTTGCATATGGAACAAAGAGACTCTTCCCTGTAGACATTGCCAGGAAATGAACGTTTTTGTAATCAAAAGAGTAAAATGGACTTTCTAAATCAAAATGTCTAACAAAGTCACTAAATCGTGATGATGAACGTGCCTTATTGCTATCAGTATCTGCTTCCCCTAACGTAATTTTAAATCTGTCATTGTTATCTAATTTTGAAACAATATCAAAAAAGCAGTTAGGATTTTTCACCTCTGACAAATCCCCCAGGGCAAAGGCCAGATCGGTATCCTGTTCTTCCATATCCTTTATGGTTTGTCTGGTCTTTGAGTCGCAGCCATAATCACCTGCAACTACAAAATCTAATTCAGAATTTGGAATATGCAGATCCAGATTGCCACCTAAAGCACTATTATCTTTTGACGACTCAGAAGAGTCCACGACATCAAAAGAACTTGTAATAAAAGATGACTGATACCCCTGACTTGAAGCGTCTACTTCTACGGTTAGAGGCCCGACGTCGCCTTTCTTTCCAATAGTCCAGGAATAAATGAACATGCCATTATAATCCGTTTTTCCTACAAATTCTTTCTCAAAGTTATTTCCTGGATATATCAATTTTCCATTTATTTCAGCATTTGTAATTGGTCTCTTGGCTGAATCGGTAACAGTTATTGTAGTGTTTTGAATATCGCCTCTTGCAATCGGGTTCTTCTGAGCGAGAATTGAAACAAGCAAGGAAGTATTGTTATTTCCTGATTCTTCAATGTTTGATAAATTAGTTTCTGATACATTAGAACGTTGTACAGATTGTATGGGACTCGACTGTGGTGGAGCTATCTGTACGTTACTTAAATTAGGAATTCCATTAACAGATACGCTATACCATCGTGTAGGTGCGGACTCGCACAATAATTTTGCAGTTATCTTATTCATACCTTCAATAACATGTGTATAGTTGTTACTTAAAACGAATTCCCATCGAGAAAAATCATCCAACCCCTTAATTCCTCTTGCAAAAGCATTTTGGTAAGGTCGAATATCATTAACAATTACAGATACTGAACAATTTTTAACATCATCATCTGAAGATTGACCTGAAATTAGTAGATCTTTTCCTACAGTTGCGTTTTGTGTCGTAACAGGGCTAAGTATC
>NZ_DATCVJ010000829.1:0-16822 GCF_036566945.1 Chitinophaga sp.
ATCGTTCTGCTGTACTTACCAATGGGGCTTCCAGCGGATGTCCATAGGTTAATATGAGGTAACGGCTATCGTTGAGTACAAAGAATTCCTCTTCAAAAAGGTAGCTGACGGCAATGTTGGTCGTGAGCCGGATGTTTTCATCGCAGCCTCCGAATTCGATATGACTGCTGCCACGTAGCCGTTTTAGTTTCTCTGCACCATAATCACAAACGGGTTCACATTTTACCCGGATACGTGGAGAGCCCTCTATGGGTTCTATTTTCCGGATCAGCATCAGTGGTTTGAAAAAGCGTTCGTACTGGAGAAAGCGGGGAGCGAAGTCAGTAATGCGGTAGCTTCCTTCTGTGGTGGTGATTTCTGTACAAAGTACATTGGTGTTTTCCAGGTAGTACTGGTGGGTAGAATAATCAGCCTCCGGGAGGATGGAGAATTCACCTCCTTTCTTCTTATCCAGTAGCCCGCCAAAAACAAAGGAGCTATCCATCCGGGGCCAGCAAAGCCAATCAATATTAGTATTCTTGTTTACATGCGCCAGAAAAGCGCAGTTGCCAACAATTCCTGTCTGATACATATGTCTTTCCATGAGGCCTCAATTTTTTTGAATTACACTTTTTATCCGAAATTGTTCATCCCGGAACAAAAGCTGTTCCAATAATATCTTCCTGGATTTCTATCCTTAATTATTAACAAAACATATCATTCTGAAGTCTTGCCGGAATCCCTTATTTTTAAGTATAAAGTTCCACAACGATGCAAACCTTGAAAAAGCAGCATTACCTGCCACAGTTTATTACACCAACGCAAAGCGGGGAAACGAAAACCTATTTACTGGCCGGAGATCTGGGCGGCACCAAAACGAACCTGGCGCTGTTTAGCTCACAGGATGGGGAGTTGGATATGATCAGGGAGCAGAAATATGCTTCCCGTGATTATGCTAATTTTTCGGAGATCATCCAGCACTTTATCAGTGAATGCAGGGATACACCACCGCAGCGTATATGCATTGGCGTAGCCGGACCTGTGGTCAAGGGAAAAGTGGAGCTGACTAATTTATCGAGGGAACTCAGTGAAGACGAAATCAGGCAGAGTACGGGTATCAGTGCGGTAGCCCTGATCAACGACCTGGAAGCTACCGCCTACGGTTTGGCCACGTTAGCGCAGGAACAGCTAACCACCTTGCACCGTGGTGCGGCGGAACATACAGGTAACATCGCCATTATCGCACCAGGTACAGGTTTAGGTATGGCCGGGCTATACTGGGACGGAACGTATCATCATCCATTTCCAACGGAAGGTGGTCATACGGACTTTGCACCGAGAACAGACCTGGATATTTTATTGCTCCGGTATCTGCAGGAAAAATATGATGTAGTGAGCTGGGAGCGGGTTATCAGCGGACCTGGCTTGTATGACATTTACCAGTTTTTAAGAGATATAAAAGGAATGGACGAACCCGTGGAGCTTCGCGCAGCCATGAATGCAGGAGATCCTTCTGCAGAAATCAGCAAGGCAGGCATCGCGGGAAGAATACCGGTTTGTGTGAAAACAATGGAATTGTTTGTACGTTACCTGGCCCGGGAATCCTGCAACCTGGTGCTGAAAATGAAAGCCACGGGCGGCTTATTCCTGGGAGGAGGTATTCCGCCAAAGATAGCGGTGCTGCTGGAAACAGGGGAATTCTACCATCACTATATGCAAGGTGATCGTATGGCTGAATTATTGGCGAGTGTACCGATCCATATTGTCAATAATGATAAGTCGGCCTTATGGGGAGCTGCATTTTATGCTGGATTATTAAAAGATTAAAGTTATTTTTGCGAGATAACAGGAAATGGTGTCTTCCTGACCCAAACCGTCAGCCCAGAGCTGTCTGATGGCGCCTACAAATATTAGAATGGTATGAACTACCATTTAACGCTGCTATTTGTAGGATATGAATAAACTGAAAACTTCGTTGGAACAATTGACAGTCGCCTATCAGCTGCTGCGCTGGACTGTATTGGTAACACCTGTTGCGATTGTAGTCGGATCGATGGTGGCTTTGTTTCTTTGGTTACTGGATCTGGTGACGCATATCCGCTGGCAGCACGAGTGGCTGATATTTGGATTGCCACTGGCAGGCGTATTGATTTATTGGTTGTACCGTTTGGGCGGTAAGCAGGCCGATAAGGGAAACAACCTGATCATGGAAGAGATCCACGAGCCGGGTGGCGGCGTACCCGCAAGGATGGCGCCACTGGTACTACTCACCACTATTATTACACACTTATTTGGCGGCTCCGCCGGACGTGAAGGAACAGCCGTACAGATTGGCGGTAGTATGGCAGGACTGTTCGGGAAAAAACTGGGTCTATCGGCGGCGGATATACGAATTTTACTGATGACAGGAATTGCGGCTGGTTTCGGAGCCGTATTTGGTACGCCATTAACCGGGGCTGTTTTTGCACTGGAGGTACTGGCAATTGGTGTGATGCGTTATGATGCCCTGGTGCCATGTTTGATTGCTTCCATTTTTGCCGACATCGTATGTAGTGCGTGGGGTATTCACCATACTCATTACAGTATTACCTATCTTAGCCAACCTTTCCTGGAGGCTGCACCTTTTATTCACCTGGATCTCTGGCTGTTGGGAAAAGTAATCGTTTGCGGTGTGGCTTTTGGTTTGAGTAGCTTTTTGTTTTCGAAACTCATGCATAGCATTAAGCATAACGCCAATGCCTATATTAAAATACCGTGGTTGATTCCCGTGGTTGGTGGTATTGTTATTATATTATTGAGTTATGCGGTAGGCACCACAGACTATCTCGGCTTGGGCGTCAGCAGTAAATCGCCCGATGGCATCAGTATATTGGCTGCCTTTGATGCCCATAGCCATGTAAACGACTGGAGCTGGCTCTGGAAGCTGGTCTTCACGGCTATAACGCTTGGAATGGGATTCAAAGGGGGAGAGGTCACCCCACTTTTTTTCATAGGTGCCGCGTTGGGCCATACACTGGCTTTATGGCTAGGTGCTCCGGTAGACCTTTTCGCCGGACTTGGATTCATTGCCGTTTTTGCCGGAGCCACCAATACACCCATTGCCTGCACTTTAATGGGCGTTGAATTATTCGGAACCACACACGTTTTATATTTTGCCGTCGCCTGTTTCACTGCCTATTATTTCAGCGGCCATTCTGGTATCTATGGCGCGCAGCGGTTGGAGGTAAGAAAGTTGCGCTAACAATTTTGTTAGTACCTTTTTCTTTTCCACACTGCTTTTACCTTTAATGTATGACAAACATTACAGGCATACATCATATTGCCATTCAAGCGAAGGACTACAAAGCCACCATTAAATTTTATGAAGCCCTGGGATTTAGGATGTATCACAGTTGGGTGTTACCAGAGTTCAATATTGAATACGCCGCGCTGCTGAACATACCTGGTACTACTTCTTATGTAGAAGTATTTGATAAGGGAGCCAACGTTGCTGCCCAGGGTCGTAAGGCGCTGGCGGGCGAAGCACCTGTAACTGGTGCGTTACTGCATTTTGCGTTGACGGTGAAAGACGCCACCCTGGCTTATAGCGACGCACTCGCATTAGGTGCTTCCAGCTGTGTGCCACCGTCGGTATTGCTGCTGGGAGAACCGCCATTGACGGTAAGAAATTCGTTGGTTTATGGATTGGACGGAGAAGTAATTGAATTTATTGAACCTCATTGGTAGATGAAGAGCTGTGCTGTTATGCCTGAAATTCAGGATTCTGTGTGGGTTTCTCTGCTGATATTTCGGCTTACTTTGTATAAAATTCAAGAGAATGGAAAAAGAAATAACAGCACCGCAACTCATCAATCCGGCGGGATTGTACGATCCTACACCGAACGCTTATTCACATATGGCGGTAGTGCCAGCTGGCAATACGTTAGTATATATATCCGGGCAAGGCGGCGAAACGGCCGATGGTAATCTGGTAAACGATTTCCGTACACAACTGAAACAGGCATTCAGCAACCTGGCTACGGCGTTGGCTGCCCAGGGGCTCACGTTTCGGGATGTGGTAAAACAAACCACCTTGGTGGTTGATCACGATGAGCATAAATTGAAAATTCTCGGCGAAGAAACCACGTTGATCTGGACAGATAAAAAGTTTCCTGTAAATACATTGATTCCGGTACCGCGGCTGGCGCTGGATGGTATGCTAATCGAAATTGAGATGCTGGCCGTAAAACGCTCGTAAGTCGTTTGCTTCGACGCAACCAGTAAATTCCCCGACGTATCATCTCTGAGAAATCCGACAAACCTGGATGCTTTGACCGCTTACTTACGACTATGATTTAGGGCACCGCGCGATTTACCTGTGGACGCTAAATTTCGCGATGTTAAATCGTTCAGTGGCTAGCCGATTCAGGCTATGACCAAATTTAATCCGTTTGACATGGGAGTGAGCTTTCACTAACCATTTCAAGCGGATTTTTGCGTTTACGGAGGGCACTGAGAATGAAATATCCCGGGCTGTAGGGCAGATATCTATTTTTACGCAAATCTCAGAGCCTTCATTTTCAATAGATTATCACAGTTTAACAACTCGCAAGAACATTATTGAGCATCTTTTTTTTGGCAGAAGGCCGCTAAAAAGTCAAAGTCGCCCCATGGGGATTAGGAACTTCTTTTTATGCTCTTAAACTGGCTTTGATTATTCCTATAATTTATATTATGTTAAATAGAATAATTTCATTTAAATAAGAAAGTTCCTAATCTGATAACCTCCTACGCGGCCTGATTTGGGTTCGATTTCTTTGCCGCTTCGTTTGGCTTCAGCTACGTTTGTTTGATGTAGGCATCAAACAGGCATCACCTGAACAAAATCACGCTGCTACAGGCCTAGGTTTCTTGACAGTAACACTTTTTTAGCTATTGAGAATCGATAGCTTTAACGGTTCGGCGAACAGACCCCTATTTCTCCATTCCACTAAAATTAAATGCGGCTGGCGGCAGCACAATTACTTTGGATCCTACCGTTAATCATTCAGCCATCGGCTTCCTGTACTACGCCCGGTTCCCGGCAAATACAACTCAACGTCACCTCCGCACAAGGCTGCGGCAGTACCCTCACCAAATCGATACTGGTCAGCGCTACAGGTGAAAATGTTTGTTTGGGTACTACCATCGACCTACGATATCCCATGCTATTTTCATTGTTTTCTCTCCCTGAAAACAGCTGACATAAAAGTCCTTTTCAGCCTATTATACACGAGCCCTTCTCCGGAAATTTGAACTGTTCTAAATCATTCTTCTACAGTAAATAATTCATTCATCTCTAAAACCAAAAACAATGAGTACCGTAAACATTAAAGAACTGAGCGCTCCCAGCTTTGCATTGCAAATGACTCCTTCATTGGATCAGTTCCTGGCAGACCATCAGCTTTCTCTCGGCGGGAAAGCAATTCGTAAAGAACAAGCCCTTGAAGACATGTATAATATGATACATGGAAAGTATGAGCTGCGCTTTCAGAAAGGCACGATCATTCCACGTCCTGCTGATCTTTCCAGCGCTTGCATCGCCGCTATCATCACCTGTGTGATCGATGTTGTTTCTATTGTGTTACAAGCTGCGGGGGTACCCGAGTCTGTTACTAAAGACGCCGCCGAAGCTATTGTGGCGGACATTCCTACCGAAGCACTTACTGGTCTTGAACAGGATATCCTGGCGCTTGAGCAGGCAGATTCATTGACAGATAAAGCCAAAGCTATCTTCACCATTTTCTCCGGTGTATATAAGGTAACTGGTATCCGTCAAATTCTGGGAGCCATTGAACATAATATGGCCTGGTATGAATGGGTATTGATGGGTACTGTCATCACGGCGCAGGTAACAGCATGGATAGCCACAGACGGTATTGCCGCTATTGCTGAAATAGTTATTTTGGGCGCACTGGTAGCCCAGGCCGTTGCCGATGCTACATTGGCCGTAACTGCATGCGTGATTAACTAACTGCTATTAATGAAAAAAGAAAAGGCAGTGGAATATTTTAATAATCGCCACTGTCTTTTTTTGTGAGTTAAATGATGTAAATAACAATAACAAAACTATCCGCTATGTCTCAAATAATGCCCCAGATCAAGCATGTTGTTCATCTCATGCTTGAAAACCGGTCCTTCGACAATGTATTGGGCTGGCTATATGCAGATATCGGAAACCAGCCCCCGGTAAACGTTATTGACGTACAAAACCCTCCTGTATTCAATGGCCTTACACCTGACCTATATAATATGGATAAGGATGGCAACCAACATTTCGTTAGTGTGACTCCTCCCGGAAATCTAACGGTTCCTTCATTTGATCCCCATGAAATTTTTAAACATGTGCACATACAATGCTATACACCTCAACAAGGTGGCGGCGTAGGAACTACTCCGGAAATGGGTGGATTTTATATGGATTATGCATCCGCATTTGATAGCCCGGATGACATCATGATGTCCTACTCACCTGCCGACCTGCCCGTATTAAATGGTCTGGCCAGAAATTTCGCAGTCTGTGACAAATGGTATGCCTCCGTTCCATCCCAAACCTTCTGTAACCGCGCTTTTGCAGCAGCAGGTAACTCGGTGGGCAAACACTGGTTAACTGGTACAACACAAGGCTGGGTAGATAATTCTTTCCTGGTGGATTTCACATTACCCACTCACTGGAATGTGCTTTCTGAAAATGGGAAAGGCAAAGCGGAAGACTGGACGATATTCTACAGTCAACTATGGTGGGCACATGATTATTGCCTCACCCGCGATCTGTTTAAGAAGAACCTGGGAAGCAGTGACTTTGATCAGAATTTTGCACCCATACAACAGTTTTACGATCAGGCTGCTGCAGGTACGCTGCCGTCGTATAGCTTCCTGGAACCAGACTGGGGACTCATGTACTGGAAACTCGGTATTAACGGATCTGATTACCACCCGCCCGGAAACGTATGCCCCGGTGAAACATTTGTGAAACAAGTGTATGATGCACTCTCGCAAGGACCTGCCTGGAACGAAACATTATTCATCATTACTTTTGATGAACATGGCGGTACCTATGATCACCTACCTATTGCACTAAACGCGGCTCCTCCTACAAATGATCCAGGCGAATATGGTTTCGGTTTTGACACCTTCGGTGTACGCGTTCCTGCTATTTTTATTTCTCCCTGGGTCACAGCAGGCAGTGTATTCCGTATGCCTGATACTCCTGGCCAAACTCCTTTTGATCATACTTCTTTAATTGCCACCGTGTTGAACTGGATGCAGATAGACCGCTCAGCGTGGAATCTGGGGGAACGTGTAAACCAGGCGCCTACATTTGAGCAGATACTTAATCTAACTACCCCCCGCACGGATGTTCCTTCTGTAACAGCACCCGTATGCCCCAAACCAGATCCGACGCTCCGGCAAATGAGCGATCTGCATCACCTCATCATGGCACGGAGCTGGCAGCACCTGGCATCAAAGAATAAATAATCCGGAATAAATAATAATGTAGCAAAGGGCAGAGATGTAGTTCATCTCCGCTCTTTGCTACACTGATAATTAAACGATGTATTTTTTACGGAACAAAAATCTCATTCTTAATGGCATACAATACTAACCCGGTCCTCGACTTAATTTCCAGCTTCTCAAAAAGCTCCTGCCTGTAGTTATCAATTGTATGCGGACTTAACTTCATTTCGTTGGCAATCTCCTTATAGGTCATCTCCGAACAGGATAACCGAAGAAACGTAATTTCATTATCGCTTAACCGTGTCGATGAATTTTGCTGCGTTCCGTCGCCCTGAATACTACGCAACATTTTAGCGGAGATCAATTCATTCAGAAAGTAACCCTGTTCGTGCATCACCGTAATCGCTTTCACGACTTCTGCAATCCTCGATTCCTTCAGTAGATAGCCTCCTGCCCCATTTTTCAGCATCTTGATGATAGGCTTATCATCTTCAAAAGTACTCAACGCCAGCACGCGTACGTCGGGATAATGTTGCTTCAGCCATTGGGTTGCCTGGTACCCATCCATCACCGGCATATTGATGTCCATTAGTATTACGTCCGGCGTTGGATGCAGCAGCATTTTTTCCTTCATCTCTGCACCATGTGCCGCTTCAAACACGATATTGATGTTGCTGTATTCGGACAGCAAACTATTGAGTCCCTGCCGGAATAAGGTATGGTCATCTACAATGGCGATGGCGATAGTGTTATTGTTTGTCATTCATTGTTAATTGAATAGGGTATGGAAATAGTCACACAAGTTCCTTCTCCTGGCATAGAAACAATACTGGTGGCCCCTCCTATCATGGCAGCCCGTTTACGAATGTTTTGTAATCCCATGCCGCTATTTTGCGTCATGGCTGTTTCCACGTTAAATCCAATGCCATTATCGCCCAGTCTGAGTGTGAGCAGATCATTCGCGAGTGTTTGTTCCACCACAACAATCGACGCCTGGGAATGCCTGATAATGTTATGCAACGACTCCTGGAAAATGCGGAAAATAATTAATTCTTTATCGGGTTGCGATGGCAGTTGGTTCATGGCACCTTTGCGGATGATTTGAAAGCGCTCCGATTTTTCGAGCCATTCCAATTCAAATCCAATGGCATGAACAAGCCCTTTGCTGATCAATTCGTCTCCGTGCAATAACCCTGATAACGCCCGAATCTCCCGGATGGCACGACGCGTAAGGTTTTCGGTAGCCAAAATTTTTTCGGAAGCCTGCTTCGTATCCTCCATATCCACGGCACTCAGCGTGAGTACAGCTAATCCAAGAATCTGATTAATATTATCGTGCAGGTCAGTGGCGATTGTTTTCAATGTCTGCTCACGCACCTCCATTTGTAGCCGCAGTAATTCATGTTGAAAGGTTTGTTTTAATTGCAGGGTTTCCTCCCGGTGCTTTTTTTTCCGGCGGTTATACACAGCAATGTACGCGATAAGAAATCCCGGTGCGATCAGGAAAATTAAGGTGATCCAACCGATCATGATGACTATTTCATTTGACGATACCTGCATATAAAAGCGTATGACCAGCAACCATATAATAACACGTTCAACACTTTAAAAATATGATACCTGAGCGAATAATGAATACTATCCGCCACTACGTCGTTCACCAGGTATTCAAAGAAAGTATTGGTAGCCGTTCCTCCAAAATAGAATATAAGCGTACCACTCACCCACCAGAAAGGTGCGTAGGTGAAGAGATTCACGTAATGATCATCTTTCAGTACCTGGTAGAAATAATATAAGGAAGCCACTATGTACATGACCGCCATCAGCACAATGGTATGATGCGCATACCTGGAAAAGCGGCCGGGCAACGTTTCTATCAGGAAACTGCTGCCCACCAATATAAACCAGGCGACTAATATCTTTCGCTTTAAACCATAAGGTTTCAGCAAATAGTAAAACATACTGCTTACCGCCACACACTCAGGTGGCACCAAACCATTATACAAAGGTGTATTGGGACGGTGCAGCGTTTCCCGGAAATAAATTCCACCGGTTTCCACCAGGCATACTATGAGCAGATAAACTGGAAAACGCCTCCACACAGCGTCTTTGTCTGCCGTAAGACAAACAAGACCAATGAAAAAGCAAATCCATTCCGCTATGGTGTTAACCGTGAAGTATTGCATGATGCCGCAGTATTACCATTAATTTTTCAACAACAGGGCGCCATAGCATTTGGCGGGAGGTGGACATAATTCACCATGGTTCTCCGCCTGATCTTCTATCGTGAAAAGAAAACCCTTACGCGAAGTGGAATCCCCGAAATAGTCAATTTTATTTCTTGTAGAAACAATTACCAGGGTATTACGACCCCAATAATCAGGTGCAGGCGCGGGTTCTGTTAACAGGGAGTCTGACTTTGAATTCCCGGCGGAATAAGCACTGTCGTATGTAGCGAAATAGAACCGCATGCCATCTCCTCCATCCTGGTCCAGCTGACAAATTAAGTCTCTGATCCGCGATTTATCAAACCATATACAACGCGTGTTTGAAACCATATCCACGATATTTGAACCCTTAGGCCCCGGCGTCAGGATCGTGTCTACCTGCTTTCCATAATTTTCGACATAGCGACGGGCCTGGTCAAAACTCAATAATGCGTGTTTGGGAACGCTGGCATCATTACAAAAAGATTGAACAGGCGCCGGCCACTTGCGGGAAGCCACCCATCCTGATGCAGCACCAATAATTAGCGCAATAATGGCAATGGCATAAATTTTCAAGGAAGACATAAGAACAAATTAACAAGGGAGTAAAATATTTTGATGATGAGGGCATCCAGGATCTTTCGGGTCAGCACATTTTGCAATGTAAGGCAAAACCGGGAAGTTTTAAATACCGTATTCTTCAAAGATCGTTGGCAGGGCATTACCGGAAAAGGTGGAAAACAACCTTCGAAGCAGCTGTTTTCGGGGGGCAGATATTTACAGGCATCGGAGCCACCGATACTAATCCCGTGGTATTCATCTCCCTACATAAAAATGCCAGCGGAAAAAGCTCCCGCTGGCATCATTCAAGTAATAATCACTATTTTACAGGAGAACCATCCAGAACCCTGAAATAAGATTGTTTGGTTGTTTCACTGACCAAACGCGTATACTTATCCGACTCTATAGTGTAACCCGGTTACTTCCACTGGTACCAGCTTTTTATCTACCCGCCGTAAATTCAGGTTGGCCACATTCTGCGCAAACATCGTAAAAGAGGCCCCCATCAGGGCACCCATAATCAGGATCTTCTTCATACACTAAGTAATTATAAGGTTGAATGAAAAATGCTGCCAGCAAGCTTATACGAAAAGGCAATTCATTAACAGGCGCCAAATAGAAAGGGTTCAGTGCCTATAAAAAATCGCTGCCTAATCTTTCCTGATCCGCGCTCCTTCATCTTTAGACCCCGCATCTCTTTTTCCTGGTCCCGTTACACCCGATCCAAATGATTTCGTATAAGTCAGCTTTAGCACCGAAGCAACACTGGATTCTGTGTTGATAGACACATGATTCCTGATAGCAAAGGCTTCTTCTGTCAGCGTGCCGTAATACACGTTGATATGAACCGTCCGCAGTATATCGGTCCAGGCCAACTGAATACTCCCCCAGTTATTTTTAAGTTCTTTTTTTACCCCCGCATTCAGGGCTCCCATGCCGCCTACTTTTACTGATCCATTATAGGAAGCCGAATTGTACCAACCGGAAAGCTCCGCAGTAAAATCTTCAGGTAACTTAAAGGACTGATTGAAATTCAGCGTATAACCAAAATATGCCTTCTTAACCGGCACTCTTGTATAGTCAAGTTTGAATTGCCGGAGCCCTCCGGTAAAGCCATAGTCCATGTTCCACCAATCCGTTACCTTCCACGGCAAGTTCACCTGCAACGTAATGTTATGCTGGTAAAGGAGGTTTTGGGGAGATACATACAACAGGTTAGCCGCCGGCTTTTCGCTCAACTGATACCTGGCGATCGGATGCTCATCCCTGTTGAATAAAAGAGAAAACGTATAGCCTTTATAGTTATATCCTATTTTAATATTATGCGTGATCGTTGGGAGCAACAACGGATTTCCGGTATACACTGCCGTAGGATCACTATAGGTTACATACGATGCGAGGTCGTTGTAAGACGGACGGCTGATTCTTTTACTGTAAGACAATTGCCACGCAGACTCCTCACTCCCTTTTTTTGACAAGGATATTTCCGGAAACAACACGCCCTGCCGCCTGTTCACCGTCGTTTCCCCGGTGATGGGATTACTCATCCTGGTATTGGCATACTCATACCTGGCGCCCAGCACCAGGCTTAGCGCTGGATTTATTTGTGTAGTAATCGTAGCATAGGCCGCGCCTATTGCTTCTTTCATCAAAATATCCTGGGTCGTTTCCTCCCTGTTAACCCATTCCTGATTAATCATGCTTTCTATCCTTGATGAACTAGTACTTTTTGTATAGGTCCCTTTCACACCGGCTGCCAGCTGTACCTTTTTAGTCAACGTTTTGGTATAATCTATTTTGGCCACGCCCACATGAATGGATGTATTAGCAAAACCTCTTTGCTGTGGTGAAAAAAAGAGGGTCATTGTTTCCGGCTGCTGCACCAGCTTTATCCATAAAAATACTTTGCACAGTGGAAGGATTATTATTCCTGAAAAAAAGGTAGTCGACATCGACATTTATTTTTTCCCCTTCCCCGATTTCTTTTTCCAGGTAGATGGCAGCCACACCATTTTTCCATTGGTTCATCCCACGCACGGCACCTGCATATTGCAGCACAGAATCCTGCGGCACATGATAAATAGCACGGTTTACTGTAGTGGATGATGTACTACTGCTGTTATACGATACACTGCCCCCGATCAATACTTTAGGGGTAATATTCTTATCAAAACCCAGCGATACATCATGACTGTTCTGTACTACCCTGCCCGTATCCCATCCCAATACATTCATTTGTCCGCCAAATACCGGCATATCCTGATCGCTGTCTATATACATGTCACTGTAGGTGCGGTTATGCGAAAAAGTATACGAGCCGGAAAGATTCGTGTTGCCCGAATTGCGGGCCAGGCGAATGCTTCCCATTCCCTTCTCTCCTTTTCCATATCCACCGGTCACCGACAGAGAACCATTCATTCCTGGTTGCCTGTTTTTCTTCAATACAATATTGATGATGCCCGCACTTCCTTCGGCGTCGTATTTTGCGCCTGGGGTAGTCAGTAGCTCTATTTTTCCTACATCATTCCCACTCATCCCTGTCAGGAGATTCACCACCTGGTCCGATGGCAAACGAAGCAGCTTTCCATTCACCATCACGGCCACCCCGCTTTTTCCATTCAATGCAATGCCGTTATTACGATAGTCTATCGTTACGCCCGGAGAACGCTCCAATAAGGCCAGCACAGAACTACCTTTCGTCAGCAGGCTGTTTTCTACATTTACCACGATGCCGGCTGTTTGCTGTTCATATAACGGCTTTACCGCCTGCACGGTAACCGCTCCCAGCTGTCGCGCAATGGCGGGGAGCACCACTGGCTCAAAAACTTTCTGCAAGTGGCCGGTCGTCAGTTCAAAGACCGGCGATTCCCAGGATTCATATCCCATACCGGCCAGCCGCAGGATATATGTTCCCTGCCCGATTCCCGATAAAAGGTACCCACCGTTTTCGTCCGATAAAGTAGTTTTAACTATCGAAGTATCCATGGCCTTTAACAACAACACATTAGCAAAAGGAACCGGTTGTCCGGTAGTGGTAAACAGCTTCCCGGATACCTGTGCGTGGGTATGCTGCCAGAGAAAGAATAGTAGTACATGTAAAATCCAGCTTTTCATAATTTTATTTTTTGAGAGCTGCCAAAAGAGGGTTGCAGGAACAAAGAAATCACTAGCCGGAAAATCAAAAAAAACGGAATGACCATTTGCCGGATATAATTGACGAACCGCAAAAAAGGACTTCATTCATCCCGAAACAGCAGTCTGCCCGCATATTTTGCAGCTTATATACCCCAGCGCGTATTTTGTCAATTATTTAAGGCTATTTATATAGCAGGCGCTTAAAATTCCTGCAGATTGGCGTAACTTCAGAAAGGGACATTTATCAGTATTTGACATGAACAGTCCATCATATAGTAAGTCAACCCATTATTGGCTATTTCGCTATAAGCTTCACCATATTCCTTTTTGGGTGGCATATAATTACCTGTGGTGGACTGTAGCCATGGGCAATCCTATAAAGGCAGCCAATGCCATGTTCTTCTCCCCATTTACTATCAAATTTCTTTTCTACCTGGTGTTCCAGGCAGCAGCAGTTTACTTTAATTTATATTACCTGATTCCGAAGTACCTGGAAAAAGGCAGGTTCACCGCGTATATCATCTCCCTGATCACTACTATTTTATGCGCTACCTGCTTCATTATTCCCGGCTACTACCTAAGCGCCATGGTAGCAGGCAAAACAATGACCACCCTATACGGACAGGATGCAGCAGCCTGTATATATCAGTTTTTCGGTACCGCGCTCCCCTCTACCTTAGCGGTGATGACACTGGCCATGAGCATTGCCCTGACCCGAAACTGGCTACAAACGCAAAGGCGGCAGCAACTGCTGGAGAAAGAAAAATTGGAAACAGAACTGAATTTTCTGAAGTACCAGTTTAATCCCCATTTTCTTTTCAACTCTATTAATTCCATCTTCTTCCTGATCCATAAAAACCCTGACATGGCCTCCGCTTCCCTGGCTAAATTTTCAGACCTGCTCAGGTATCAGTTGTACGAGTGCAACGACAAACAAATTCCGTTAAGCAACGAAATTGCGTACCTGGAAAACTTCATTGAACTGGAAAAACTACGGCAGAATAATAACATGGAAGTAATGGTTGAAATGAATCAACCACACACCGGACACCTGCTGATAGCCCCTTTCATACTCATGACCTTTGTGGAGAATGCATTTAAACATGTTTCCAAACATACCGACGCTCCCAACTGGATTCATATAAAAATGCAGCTCGATCAGCAACAACTGGAGGTAACTGTTTCCAATAGTACCGCGCCTGATATGGGAGATGAAGTGATGCACTATGGCGGCATTGGCCTGAAGAATGTACAGCGAAGACTGGATCTGATCTATGCAGGGCAATATCAACTGGATATCACCCGGGATGACAACAGTTTTATGGTAAGATTCAAATTAAGTCTTACTTCAGAGAAACAACTACCTGCTAAACAACAGCTGGCCTGGCTTTAACTTATAAATAGCTTACAATGATAAACTGTGTAATTATTGATGATGAGCCACTGGCAAGGGAAGGTATCGCTAATTATGTAAGGGAAATCGACTTTCTGCAACTCAATGCCACCTGTAAAAACCCGGTGGAGTTGATGAAATTATTGGATGAACAAGCCATAGATCTTATCTTTCTGGATATTCAAATGCCTAAAATGAATGGCATCGACTTTCTGAAAATAGTGCAGAAACCTCCCATGGTCATTATCACCACAGCCTTTCCAACCTACGCCCTGGAAGGATTTCAGCTGAATGTACTCGATTATTTACTAAAGCCGATTACCTTTGATCGCTTCGTTAAATCGGTCAATAAAGCGAAAGATTATTACCAGCTCCTTACAAAGTCCACGGCGCCAGATACGGCGCCAACGGAAAAACATGCCGACTACTTCTTTATAAAATCCGGCAGTAAATATGAGAAGATTTGTTTTGATGATATCCTGTATGTAGAAGCCATGCAGAATTATATTACCATTTACACCCGGAAAGGAAAATACGTGACGTTGCTGTATTTGAAAAATTTAGAGCAGAACCTGGACCCGAAAGGCTTTATCCGCGTGCATAAATCCTACATTGTTTCCATCAGCAAAATAGAAGGCATTGAAGGCAATGAAATTTTTATACAATCCCATCGCATCCCTATCAGCAGAAATTATCATGAACAGGTAATTGAACAGGTAGTCAGGAATAAACTCTGGGATAAAATAAAATTCTCCTGACTACCCAGGTACCTACACTGTGGCCGCTGCCGGCTGTTTAGCTTTCACGTTAATGACCGTACGATTTATAATGTACGGCGTCATCACAATCAGTAACATCAATACCAATATCAGTATCGCCACCAGCTCATAATAGTCCATGGCATATTTCAAAAATGCCTGTTTCTGAATCGCCCTGTCCAGTAATCCCGGCGCCAGTTTGGCCGCCTGATCTGCCATCAGCCCACGCGCCTGCAAGGCTGCCTGATAGGTATGCAATCGTTCCGCTAATCCATTATCCACTTTTGAAATACCGTCACTCAGCCGCATGGCATGCGTTTTTGTGAAATAGAGAGAGAAGTAGTTAATCAGCGCAGTACTCATCGCGAAAAAAGTATACCGGATGAATACGCCCGCTGTGGAGGCAGACACGCCGATACTCTCTGGTACAGAAGATATAATAAACAACACAATAGGCGTTAGCAACATACCGGCCCCCCAGCCCTGTATGATCAGCGGTGCTATAAAAGTAACCTCATCGACCTCGGAGGTAAAAAGAAAATACATGGAGCAATGAAACACCAGCAGGCCGAAAAAGCCTACCAGCCAAATGAATTGCAGGGGTCTTCTCTTAATCACCAGCCGCGCCGACATGATACTCCCTATTACAATCCCTACCAGGTTATACGACAGCAACTCATACGTGTGTAATGGGTCCATCCCTAAAACCGAGGAGAAAAAACTGGTCGTGATGTTAAACGATCCCCGGATCAGGTAAAGCCCTGCCAGCAAGAGAATGCCAAAGAGAAATGACCGCGACTTAAATACGTCCATGCTGATAAATGGTCGCTTCCGGTGTATTTGTCGAACTACGAAAGTAGTGGCCAGTAACACAATACCCAATATACAACCCACTATCCTGGCATCCTGTAACCAATAATATTGTTGTCCGTAAATCAACACGTAACCAATCATCAACAACATCGGTGCATATAAAAAGAAACTGGTCCAATCCAGCTGGTAGAGCGGTACCCGGCGTACCAGGTGCACTTTGTTCATCAGCAACAATAGCAATACCGCGCCCGGAACAAATGTGTAAATGATCATTTTATACAACGCATTATATTCGTAATCATCTACCAATGGCGCTGTCACCAATGAAGTCAACGAGCCGGAACAAAGGATCATCCCATAAAAAATGGCGTATCCTGTTTCCCGTGCATGCTCTGATTTCAGTCTGCTGAACAACAGTGTCAAACAAATACTGGTGATGCCACAGTTCAGTACTCCCTGTAAAAAGCGGCAGATGAAAAGAATGGACAACTCCCGGGTGT
>NZ_DATCVJ010000830.1:0-9198 GCF_036566945.1 Chitinophaga sp.
CATGAATAACAGCGCCAGCGGCAGCCAGCCGGAAAAAGCCAGTAACAATACACTCAACGAAAACACAAGACTGGCCGTAATCAGGAGCTTTACCAGGTCTTTGTTGGGCTTTAACTTCGCCATATAAATGGCTGAGATGATGGAACCCAGTCCTGCGGCGCTTTCAAACCAACTGAATGTTTTGGCATCGCCATTAAAAATATCTTTTGCAAATACCGGCATCAGCGTGTTAAACGGAATCACGAATAAACTGCTGGCACTGAGCATTAACAGGAGAGAGGCCAGGTCCTTGTCTCCCGAAATATAATGAAAACCTTCTTTCAACTCTGCCCATATACTCCGGTCAGATTTAATAACAGGAGGCAATACAATCTTCATCATCCACAACGAAATCAATACCGGTATATAACTCAGGAAGTTGCTGACAAAACAAATGTCCTCTCCAAAAGTACTCAGTATAATGCCAGCCAGCGCCGGGCCTGCAATACGGGCAAAATTAGACATGGTAGAATTCAGGGCAATGGCGTTCGGAAGATCCTCTCTTTTCTCCACCATCTCTACCATCAGCGATTGCCGGCAGGTTACGTCAAACGCATTGATCACGCCTTGTACAAGCGACAAAAAAATGATTCCCGGTATATTGTAGTTACGGAACAGAATCATTAATGCCAATGCACCCGCCTGTAACATGGAAATGATCTGCGTGATCATCAGGATACGGTAACGGTTATGACGGTCTATATAACTGCCCGCATACGGCGATAGCAGCAGGGAAGGAATCAAACTCACAAAGCTTACGACGCCAAGCAACACAGCGGAATTAGTGAGACGGTATACCAGCCAGCATACGGCTGTTTTTTGCATCCAGGTACCTATAAGTGAAATTGATTGTCCATAAAAGAAGAGCCGGAAATTCCGGGAATTCAACGCACGAAAAACATCCATCTGATTAATATATTTTGAGGCAGTGTGCCATTTATAATCTGCTGCAAATTTCGGGAAGATGAATATATTTGCTAAATAGATTGTTTTAATGATATTCATTGGTAAAAACGATTGATGTATGGAACTACGTCAGCTGATGTATTTCGTAAAGGCCGCTGAAATGGCGCATTTCACGGCGGCGGCTACCGCATTGTACATTACCCAGTCTACTTTGTCCCAACAAATCAAACAATTGGAAAATGAGCTGGGCATGCCTTTGTTCGACCGTATTGGCAAACATGTACACCTGACGGAAGCCGGTGGGGTATTTCTGCTGCATGCCCGGCAAATACTGCTGGACGTAGAAAAAGGACGGCAAGCCATCCAGGACCTGCAGAATATGCTGAGTGGAGATTTGCGCATAGGCGTTACGTATGCTTTTACCTCTTTCCTGTTACCTGCACTGACAACTTTTCCGGTGAAGTATCCCGGTATCAATATATACATAGAATACGGCACTACGGAGCTGCTGGAAAGTAAGCTACGGGCCTCCGAACTGGACCTGGTACTGGCTTTTCATCAGGATGCTTTTTATAAAGACCTGGAAACACGGGAGTTGTTCCGTTCCAAAATTGTGGTCGCCGTGTCGAAGAAACATAAGCTGGCAGGGTTGAAAAAGATAAGTCTGCAAAGCCTCACAGGCATGGACCTGATCTTTGCTTCCCGGGGCTTCAGCGCGCGCGATTCCGTAGATGAAGTACTGCAGCGCAACAAGATTGAGCCGGCCGTGAGAATTGAAATGAATGATGTACACTCTATATTATCGCTGGTAGAAAAAGGACATTGGGCCACGTTGCTCAATGAGCGGGCATTGCTGGGCTGGAAAAACCTGGTGGCCATTCCATTGGAAGGGAAAGAGTTACAACGCCGTGCCTATATTATCTGGCAGAAAGGTACCTATCATAAAAAAGCAGCGGATTTGTTTATCCAGGAATTATTAAAAGGATTACCCGCCGTGGGGAAGTAAGGAGGTGGTGCCGAACTGCCCGTTTAGTTCCCTCCGGTGAATACCGGTGGGGCAATCCCCGGCTTAGTTCAAATGGCACTCAGCAGCGGCATAGTGCCGCCGCCGGGTGACCACAAGTGGGGTTACTGTGCTTTTCGCAGGTCTGCGATGTTGCATTTATAATATCTTTCAAATTCCTCCGTCAGTTCTTCCCAGCCGTCATGTTGGGTGATGGTAGAAATGTACGTGAGGGAATGACTTGTTTCGGTGATCAGTTTAAAGGCCAGGGCCATGTTTTCCTGTAGTATCAGCGCCGCTGCAGAAATATGGAATTCCTGTTCAAACGGTCTTTCCAGGAACTCAGGCACTACGCCGAATTTGTTGCAGAGATTTTCTACACTACCTGCTTCGGCAGGATGCGCAATAATATAATCAGCAATTTCCCGGAGTTGTTGCCGGTGGTTCTCCTGTAGCATAATGGGGGGGATGGGGTTCAGGTAATGCAGGTAGGTACTGTAGAAATCAATGGCGCTGCGGCGGAAGAAAAGTTCTGCTGCTTTGTCAATCAGTTTACATTGCAGTATCCTGTTCATCACCAGGTAACTCACCATATTGAGGCGGAAGGGGAGTCGGTTGCTGGGGTTCAGCACCTCTTTCACACCTACTTTGTTGATGATATTGAAGATCGGGAATTCTGTTCTTAGCGCCGTTAGCCGTGCAATACTAATGTTTACATGGAAGTTCATTACGAACTCTTTTTCGGTCACTATAGAGCTGTCGTCCAGCGGATTAGCCACTTTTTTAGGGAGGAGTATTTTCATGGACACGGGTGCATTATTGTCAATGAACCCGGATACAGTGGCAGGTAGCAGGTATTTGGACGGAGGCACTGTTGTCAGTTCTACGCCTTCTCTCAGATGTATGAGGTGGTAATAGATACTGATGTCTTCCAGCTGCATCTGCTGGTCTATAATGATCCCGTTATCATCAATATCGGTATAACACTTGGCGTACGGGATTAGCTGGGAGTGGAGGTAGCTGGGAATGCACTCATAGGTGGTGTACACTTCATCACTCCGCTCAATCAGGAGGTACTTGTTTTCTGGTTGCTTCATGGTTATTAGCCTTTGGTGTTGCCTGTTATTTGAAATGCAGGGTACTATCAGCGGTAAAATAATAATCAGTTCCGGTAGTGGCTTTTATCCCTTCCAGGAGAAAGCCGATGGGTGTTTTCTTGTCCAGTAAGCCGGTAAAGGGTCTGCTGGCGATATCAGGACGGTCCAGCACCGCATGAACACCATGCCAGCGGAAAATAACATTACACATTTCATCCATACGGGTGTCAGAGAAACAGTAAAGTCCTTTCTGCCAGCCTAGTTCAACAGTAGCATTAAATGGTTGGGTATCGATCGTGGCATTTTCTTTATGGAAGATGGCTTGTTGCCCTGGTTTCATCATCACCGTCTTTTTACCGGCTTTCATCCGCACTTTACCATCTACCAGGGATACCTTTACCACGGCGCTGTCGTAGCTATTCACATTAAAGGTGGTACCCAGTACTTCTACTGTACTATTAGGAAGATGTACCAGGAAAGGTTTTCCTGCCTGCTTTGCTATTTTAAGATAGGCTTCCCCGTTAAGGGTAATCTCTCTGTTTTTACCTTTAAAGGCAAAAGGAAAGTCCATGCGGGTAGACGCATTCAATGTGATTACGGAGCCGTCGGGCAGGGCTACTTCATAGCTTTTGCCCTGTGGTACGATCAGTGAGTGCAGGCCTTCCGGTAATTCTTCACCGGTATTGAGAAAGAGCGTATTATCCTTGTTAATGATTTGTTTGCCGCCAACATTGATGTTACCGGTTGTTTTGGTAAGATTAACGGTAGACTGCCCGGCGATCTGCAAGAGTACATCCGGAATCACGATGGCCACCTGGGCAGGCTTTTTATGAAAGAAAGTGTCCCATTTCCAAGCAGTGAGTGCAATAATGGCTAATACTGCTGCTGCGGCCGACCATGTTGTTAATACGCGGAGCAGGGATTTTTTCGGTTTAAAATCAATCACCTCCAGCCAGGGGGCCGGGGGCGGAGGTATGGGGATCATTGACAATTGTTCCCATCTCTCCCGTACTGCAGCATCTTCTTCGATTAGATCCTCCAACAATTGATCATCTGCCGCGGAAATTATTCCCGCGAGCTTTTCAGTCATTAGCCTGTATATTTCGTCTGCGCTGTTCATGTACACTATTAACCGTTTATTTAATTGGCCGGGGTATCAAAAAAGGATTTTTTTTAAAGATGCCCGTAAAGTTTTCAGCGCGTTGGCGACTTGTTTTTTGACCGTTTCTTCACTGGTGTCCATGAAGGCCGCTATTTCTTTGCGTGTTTTGTGTTCCTGGTAAGCCAGTCTGAAGGCGATCGATTGGCGCTCGGGCAGCTGGTTGATAGCGGTTTCCAGCTGTTCCTTCAGTTCATTGTTCTCTAATCTGTCCTGGGGATACGTGTAGGTTTCAGGCAGCATGATATCTTTTAATCTTTTATTTCGCGTGGCATCTTTTGCTATTTTATTCAAACAGCGGTTGCGGATGCTGACAAAAAGGAAATTTTTCAGGGAGTTAGTCGTGCTTAAATCAATTCGCCTACTCAGGTCTTTCTGCCAGAAATCAATAAACAGGTCCTGTACCAGCTCCTGGGCCTCCGTTTCGTTTTTCAGTATAGACACAGCAGTTACGTACAGCCACTGACGGTAGGCACTGTAAAAATACTGGAAAGCGGGAAGACTGCCCGTCTTCAGTTGTGCAAGCAATTCAATATCGTTGATAGATGCACTCATGCTGGGATTTAGTTGATAATGGCAGACCCGGTATATCTGGCTGCTGTTGTTTCAAGGGTGTTATTACGCGGTTATTTAATGGTAACTGTCAGCCAAACTCACTCAAAGCACTATAGACCCGGTAGATGACCTTTTGAAGGACAGTTTTTTCTCGATACACTTACTGCACAAGTTTATATTCGATCCAATGGAGGGAATGGATTTTTATTTATCCGGGAACTTTGTTAATGAATTGTTATTCCATCTTTTAAAAAGAGCAGAAAGCAGAAAGCAAAAAGCAAAAAGCTATTGTGTAGTAGCCTAAAGCGGATATCATTCGCTTATATCTCGTACACAATAGCTTTTTGCTTTCTGCTTTCTGCTATTTCTTCTTGGCGCCTCTTTTTTTAGGCTTGCCATATTTCAGCATCATCTTTTCTTTATGCGTGACCTTTTTGTTGGTCTTCCTGTTTTTTGCCAGCTTTTCGTGGAAAGCCGGACCTACGTCTTCCCGCTTAGGCGCCTTTACCAAAGTATTCCGCATATGTATCTTCGGTTTTTCGTCTTCCGTTAATACGTCCGAAATGGTCAGGTCTTCCGGTAAAGGTTGTTCCGGAATCGCATAATTCATCAGGCTTTCGATGCGTGACAGGTTTTCTGCTTCTGCATCTTTGGTAAACAGAATGGAGATACCTTTTTTATCCGCTCTACCGGTTCTGCCTATACGATGGATATAGCTTTCGGGTACTTCCGGTGTGTCAAAGTTAATGACATGGGTTACTTCAGCGATATCAAGGCCACGGGCAATGATATCGGTAGCAATCAGAAAACGGTATTCATTCGCCTGGAATTTGCGAACCGTATTGAAACGATGATTTTGTTCCTTGTTGGAGTGAATGATACCTACCTTGCCGGGAAATTCTTTTTCCAGCTGCTCATGCAGGTCATCGGCTAATTGTTTGGTAGCCGCGAAAATGAGGGTTTTGGTCATGCTCTCATCGTCTGTAATCAGCAGCTCCAGCAGGTTTACCTTGGTATAGAAGTTAGGCACCTTGTACACAATCTGGTCAATGTTTTCCAGCGGCGTACCGGTAGGTGCTGCTTCAATGCGCACCGGATTGTCGAAATGCGTTTGAATCATCTTCTCCACATCTTCCGTAATGGTAGCGGAAAACATCAGGTTTTGCCTTTTGGGAGGCAACAGGTCCATAATGTTCCTTAACTGTGTACGGAAGCCCAGGTTCAGCATTTCATCTACTTCATCAATGATCAGGCGCTTTACAGATTTTACTTTTAGCGCACCACTGAGAATAATATCGTAGAGGCGTCCGGGAGTGGCCACCAGGATGTCCAGTTTGTCCTGCACCGCTTCCATCTGGGGATTCATATTTACCCCGCCATACACACCCAGTACAGATACATTCATGTACGTGGTAAGCTTCTTCACTGCTTCTACCACCTGTACTACCAGCTCCCTGGTAGGCACAATAATCAATACGGTGGGGTATTTCTCTTTCGAAAACTTAAACTGACGAAGGGTTGGCAACAGGTAAGCAAATGTTTTACCCGTACCGGTTTGCGCAATACCGCACACATCCTGGCCGGACATGATCACAGAAAATGCACGCTGCTGTATAGTCGTAGGTCTTTTATAACCTAATTCATCTAACGCGTTTAATAAAGGAGTATTGAGGTTTAAATCACCAAAAGTCATGATACTGCTATAATATGAACGGCAAAGATAGCTTTTTTTAGCTTTTGGCTTTTAGCCTTTAGCTTTTAGCTTGCCATATGTTGGTCTCCGCTGCATTTGCTAAAAGCTAAAAGCTAATGGCTAAATGCTTATTTTAGTATCAAAAAATCTATGAAAAACCTCCACATACCAGCTATTTGTGTACATGCCTATGGAGGCCCGGAACAGTTACAACTGGAAGAGGTGCCGGTACCCGTGCCGGCAAAAGATCAGGTGCTGATTAAAGTGGTGGCGAGTGGGGTAAATCCTATCGATTGGAAGTTAAGAGAAGGAATGATGCAGCATCCGTTGCCCTACATACCCGGTGTGGAGGCATCCGGTGTAGTAACCGCCGTAGGCGACGGTGTATTTGGTAAGAAAGTAGGGGATGAAGTATATGGCTCGGTAGATGGCTCTTACGCCGCCTATGCCATCTCTCCGGCAGAACTGCTATTCCGTAAACCCGCACATCTTTCCTTTGAGCAGGCAGCTGCTATGGGTGGCGCTAAAACCGCCTGGGGCGCTTTGTTTGATGTAGCCCACCTCACAAAGGGACAAAGAATCCTGATTCATGCCGGTGCCGGTGGCGTTGGACATTTCGCAGTACAACTGGCCTATAACGCCGGCGCCTATGTGATCGCTACGGCCAGCCCGGAAAATATTGATTTCGTTACCGCCCTGGGCGCCGACGAAGTGATCGACTATAAAGCCGCCCCTTTTGAAACACAGGTTCACTCCGTGGATATTGTTTTCGACACCGTAGGTGGGGATACCACCGAACGCTCCATGGGCGTGCTGAAACCCGGAGGACTGCTGCTTTGTATTGTGAAGATGCCGGACCCTGAAAAGGTAACTGCTGCCGGCATCCGCGCCATTTGGGGTGGCACCAAAACATTGGTAGCCATGAAAGAAGTACATAAAATGCTGGAACGGGATCTGATTAAACCCTACGTTCGCCGTGTATTTCAGCCATTATCTCAGGCAGCCGCCGCACAGGAGTTCAGCAGGAATGGCGGCCCTGGAAGAGGAAAAATTGTATTGAAAATTTCGGAAGAATAAAAAAATAGCGCGACTCCAGGCCGCGCTATTTTCCCAATATCTTTTTCCGGTGTTGTATGCCCCAGCGCTGCAAAGCAATGATGACACTGTCCAGCGTAGCAGCATAGGGCGTCAGCGTATATTCCACCGATACCGGTTGCGTATCGTATACCGTGCGTTTTACCAGTTTATGCGTCTCCAGGTCTTTCAACTCCTTAGACAATACCTTAGACGTGATTTTGGGTATACTGCGCTCAATATCCCGGAATCGTTTATGCCCCCTGGATACCGCAATAATAATGGGCAGCTTCCATTTGCCACTGATCACATCCAGCGCATCTCTCACCGGCATAATCACCTTATGGCAGTCGGAATGACTCCGCTCTGCTTCCTCTTTGCCACAATTGACCGTTAACTCTTCTGTTTTCATCGTTAATCGCTTAAATGACTAGCTATAATAGCTTTCTGCTTTCTGCCTCAGCTTTCTGCGCTTCTGATATAGGTTGGTTACCTCTTGTAAAGCACTTACTTTAAGGAAACTGGTTACTTTTTGATAGCAAATATATTAACTTTACAGCTGGAACCTAAATAAAATATAATGAAAGTAGAAATATGGTCTGATATCATGTGCCCGTTTTGCTACATCGGCAAACGGAGATTTGAAGCAGCACTGGAGCAGTTTCCGGGAAAAGAAAACATCACGGTAGAGTGGAAGAGCTTTCAATTGAATCCTTCCCTGCAATCCCAGCCAGGTAAGGATGTATACGACTACGTAGCCGAAATAAAAGGACAATCACGCGAATGGTCTTTGACTGTACATGAACAAATGACCAGCACCGCGAAAGACGCTGGTCTTACTTATAACTTCGATAAAGCGGTCATCGCAAATTCTTTTGATGCCCATCGCCTCATCCAGCTGGCGAAAAAACACCAGCTCGGTGACGCCGCAGAAGAACGCCTGTTTTATGCTTACTTCACAGAAGGAAAGGATATGAGCAATCATGACACCCTGCTGGAACTTGGCGTTGAAATAGGACTGGATAAAGCAGAAATAGCTGCTGTATTGCAATCCGGCGACCTCGCCACTGCCGTGAATCATGATGTAAATGAAGCACAGCAACTGGGCATCAGAGGGGTACCGTTTTTTGTACTGGATCGTAAGTTCGGCGTATCCGGCGCACAACCGGTAGACGCATTTACCCAGGCACTGGAACAGGCATACGGAGAATGGAAAAAAACACAACCGGTGATAGAGCTGGAAACCTTATCCGGACAAGTTTGTACACCGGATGGTGATTGTAAATAAAATATTTTTTTGAGCAAAGGTTGCCTGAGAAGTGGATTGTTTTTCAGGCAATTTTTTTATTAGTGCAGCAGACTAGAGAGCATTGAGAGCATTGCTATTCAAAGGTGGACAGATTTTATCTGCCCACCTTTGAATAGCCTATACTATAATGATTTTAATATTGTCATTAAGACATGCGCTTGCTCTTCGGTTTTGATTACCTGGCCTAATGAGCTTACGCCTCCGGATTTCAAGGTAACCTTGACTTTGCGATCTTCACACTGCTTTGCCTTGAGAAGAAGGGCGTCTACTTTTTTTCTGGTTGCTTTGTCCATAAATTGTTTGCCATTAAATTTTTTCACAATAAACCTCTTTTCGCTTCCCCGCCCGTTAACCAAACCCAAA
>NZ_DATCVJ010000831.1:0-20400 GCF_036566945.1 Chitinophaga sp.
AGTTGGATTTACAGTTTCATCATAGACATCAATCTAAACTTATTAACTTTCTGGCAGAAAAAGTTGCTATATTCTTTTAACTGCCTATCATTATCCGAAAAATTCTTTCAAGAACGAGTTGGATGGTCCTGAGGAAACTGATTTGCCTATGTTATTCTCACCTATGATTAATTGTTTATGGTCCAGTGCAACCTCTGCATTCAGATAGCTCCGAAATTTTTATACGTAAGTAAATAAATTTGAACATGGTAAAATATTAAAAATAGGAAAATAATCCTCACAATCCCATCGGTTACGAAGAAATCTACAGGGGGAAATTCCCAGTATAAGCAGACTAAATTTTCGTTATTCTATAGATGAAGCCATTTCCTGGCGAGTTCACGATCAGCTATTGGAGTATCTGAATTTTCTATAATGTCAGCTACTTTCGGCAAAATAAGTTCCTCTCCACTTCGACTAAACCTGTATTTGCCTCAAAATACACTAAACGCTGGCCTACTCAATATCATGGGAAAATTTTTCATCATATCAATCGAACCTCTATCTGGATTAAAAACAATAATACACTAGTCCAAAGAAAAAGTACCATCGATTTTGATTTCCTTTGTTCAGCACCCTTTGGCCAGCAGCATCGCCGGGCAGCATGAAAAAGCAATCCATTTCTGATATCCCATTCCTGGAAACAATACCCCTATTTCAATTACAGAATCTTTAATTCTTCATTTATCACTTTCCACTGGTGGTTGCTTGCCTTTGTAAAGCAAAAGAACCCGATGTGAGTTTTAAGCCAGAATACATTATTTCTCAGCTTTTATTACAATATGTAAGTCAAGAATATGTGAGGATGGCTGGAATACAATACCCGTCAACAAAGATTGATTATAGAAATCTACAAAATATCAGACCTTATAATTATGTTTTCCCTGTAAAAAGTAATAACAGAGAAGGGTTTTGCAATTGGCTGGTCAGGGGGTTTCATTTGACCATGCCGATTAAACTACCATTAAATAAAACTAGTAGTGGTTATAATTCAAGCACCTTAATTCAAATGAATAGCGCCACTTATCAGGCGTCCTGTTTTGGTGAGGGAGAAGCGACTCTAAAAACTTCTGCAACTGAGATGGTAAAGGACTGATTTTTTTCTGTTCCTTTTAAAATCATGATGGGGAATCCAATATCTGCGATTGATTTTCTGTGGATTAGTGATCAAAGAAAAACACAAATCTATTAAAAATTCACCGGGGATGCCCCATAATCGCATACGCGGCTCTCACAAACAGGCGTACTTCAAACCACTGGAGTTTACAAAAAGTCCAGCCTTGAAACCGAGACTCGATTTTCGCTCACGAATGTCAGTAGATATTTACTCTCGCTGCTTAGCTGGCTATAATCCAAATGCTTCCCGCTGATGGAGCATGAACTGCTCATAATAACCGGGTATTTCATCTTTTGCCAGAAAGAGGAAATGCACCAAAACACCAAGTTCATTTTTCCTTTTTATTCGATTTAACTTTTTTTAGTTCTTCTATTCCCAATATTCGTTCCCTCAAAACTTGTAGCTCGCCGCCTTGTCCGTTTCGTTCCCCCCTTATATGCAGTTTCTGTTCGTCGGCTCGAATGTTTGCTGCCGGCTTTTTTTTAATCTAGCATAAATAATGCACTCGCGGCCCCACCTATTCATCCGGCCCACAGAGGCAAACTAGAAATTGCGCTGTTACGCCATCAATCAGTTGCTTTTGGCCCTCCTCCGTAAAGTATTCATCAGGATCAATAGTTCGCAATCCCAAGTTGACAGTAATATACCCACTCTGTGCGCCAATCTCCCGGTGTATCAAATCTAAAAATCCCGGAATTCCAACTATAATTATTTCTGCAACAGCTTCATGTTCATAATCCTGTTCCGGCAATAAAAAGTTAACCATGAGCGGCATAAATGTATTAACTATATCGTATAATGCTTTACCCAAGTCAACTACATCAGTACTGGATTTTGCAGTATGTACTGCCCTGCTAAATGCAATACAAAATACTACGTCCAGTAAATCCCAAAACTGCGAGGATATAGAATAATGAGGGGAAATTAAATGATCTACGTAGCGCTGAAGTATATAAACAGACCTGAATTGCGCATAGTATGGTACATAAATCAATGTATCTTTAATGTCTTTCAGATCTACGCGTAGCTGCTCCAGGTCATCTACATCAATACTTTTATATAGGACCAACTTATCCTTTAAAAAATCAACGGCCTGCCTCATGTCGTAATCATATATTCCTATCAGGTAATATATGCTTAAGTTATCCTGATTCAATTCAATTCGATAGTTAAAAAACTCAATCGACCGTTTACGCCAGGTATCATCTTTTTTCCAATGCCGACCTAACAAGTCCGTTTTGAACTGCAGCAGATAGAAGTTATTGCCCTCGTAATTTAGCCCCTTGTTTACCCACTTCCATGCCATCTCCAGGTTATCCAATTCTTCATAACATCTTGCTACCCAATACAAACCATTCACATATTGCTGTATTAGGTCGTTTCGGTACGACAGAACCTTATTGAAGAGTTCAAGCGCCTCCGCGTATTTTTTGTAAACCTGTGCTAGGGTTACACCCTTGCTAAATAATGCCTGTGGTAAGTCGGGATCAATATCAAGGGCACGGTCATAACACTCCAACTCTTTCTCATGTAGATCAAGATGGTAATAAGAAGTCCCTAGGTTTTTTAGACATTGGGGCTGGATAGGATCTTTGTCCAGACTTCGCAGAAATTGTTCCGTAGCGGCTTCATATTCGCCCAATGAATAAAAAGTATTGCCATAATTGTACAACATCAAGGCATTATCATCGATATCGAGGTGTTCCTTAAAGATATTACGGGCCTGTAATACCTTGCCCTTATCATTATCGGCTGCTCCATATTCCGCAAGTATACAACCTTTAATTATTAGGCTTTCCCGCGTCTCCTCAATATCAATCAGATAATTGATGGTGTACAATGCTTCCTTGTAGCGAAACAGGTGATAATAACTCCATGCCAAAGCCTGATGTACACCATATCGCTGATCCGTCTGATCCATCAATTTTCTAAACAAATAAGCCGACTGTTCATAATCATGCTGCCGGTATGCAGCCCAAGCACGAAGTTCGTCTTCGCTGTCGATAGCCCTTACGTCTACCTCACTGAGATAGTTTTTGGCATTAAATATCTGCTGTACATGATTGATGATCTCATCTTTGTTCCACTCGCTCAACTTTCTGGATTTTGGAATAGAGAACGTCCGTGTTTCCTTCAACTTTGCGTAATCAATATCGAAATCTGATAACCAGCTCCAATATGCCTCATCTGCCTCGGCGTCGTACATGACCAGCATCGTAGGTTCAAGACGCGTCTTTAAATAGTTAAGAGTATAGCGTTCCAGTAGAGGTTTCGCATATCTTTCATGTTCTGCCCGTTCCGTACTTTTTATTTGGACGGAGAAGTTCAGACCGGTTACTTGTCCATTTATGGAAATGCTTACATTCAGATCGATTCCATAATCATTCTTTGGTTCCTCCGCGATAAATTCTTCTGGCAGGCACCTGTTGAAGTAGCTGACAGATTTCCTTGCTAACACATGGTTCCTATGGTTCTGCGGAAGATCTTGTTGCATTCAGTATAATTTTATACTTGTTTTAATTGATAATGAGCAGTTTATAAAATCCGGCTGTGAGATTAACACCATCTCCGGTAATTCTTCAATATCAAAGGTTCCAAAGTGGCGAGCCATTAGGGAGTCTTCGCATTAATTTTCTGCTTTTTCATGGGGCGTATGATTTTGGTGAATACCATATAACGCAGATGGCTGAAATTAGTTAAAAAATTCATTGCCATGAAATTTGCCTATTTATATGTTCGGGTAAGCACCGATGAACAAAAAAGAAAAGGCTATTCTCTTATAGAACAAGAGGAACGTCTTATAAAATACTGTGAAATTTATGGGATCAAGATTAAGGGAATATATCGCGAAGATTATTCCGCAAAAGATTTTAATCGTCCTGAATGGAAAAAGCTCATTAAAAAAATCCGTAGAGAGACCCATAGAGAGCCAGTAAACATATTATTCATAAAATGGGATCGCTTTAGCAGGAGCATTGAATACGCCTATCAAATGATAAGAATGTTAAAAGATATGAATGTTCAGCCTATGGCCATAGATCAACCAATCGATCTTGAGGTACCTGAAAGTATCGTTATGCTCGCCGTTTATTTATCGATACCTGAAGCAGAGAACAGCAGGCGTGGATTGACCACCTCCGATGGCATACGGAGGGCGAAGAAATTGGGGCGATGGCCTGGTAGAGCGCCTATAGGTTATTCGAATCAGACAGCTCCTGATGGTAAAAAATTTATTATGCCCAAACAACCAGAAGCAGATCTTATAAAATGGTCATTTCAGCAACTGGCAACAGGAACGCTTACGATCAGCCAGGTCAGAAAAATGGCCTGTATAAATGGATTACAATGCGGAAAGAACAACTTTTGGAAACTTGTACATAATCCAATGTATTGCGGAGTCATTAAAATCCCGGCAAATAGGAACGAAGAAGAACAGTTTGTTAGATCAATTCATGAACCTTTAATCTCAGAAAGCTTATTCCACCAGGTTCAGCTTATAATAACTAAAACCCGAAACAAGAGGGGGAATAAAGATGCTTTAAAGTCCATATTCCCGCTGAGAGGCTTTTTGTCCTGTCCGTGGTGTGGCCGCACGTTAACTGGAAGTGTGTCACAGGGGAAGTGCTCAAAACATCCTTACTATCATTGTGCAGGATACAGGTGTAAGGGTAGATTTAAGGCAGGAATGTTGAATAAAGACTATGAAGAAAAATTAAAGAAAATACACCTTAAGCCTGAGGTCTATGAACTCTTCAGTCTCGTGTTAGAAGATGAAAACACTTTTACATGCCGCAGTGAACACATTGATGAGCGTAAGAAAATACTGAATGCCATCTCAAAACAAGAACTTTATATCTCAAAGGCTAGAAAATACTTTCTGGACGAGAAGATCGATTTTGATGATTTCAGTAAGCTGAAAAAGGAAAACAATGAGATAGTGAGCCAGTTAAACTATCAGTTAAATAGGATCACCCAAAAGCTGGTTGGATGCGATCTAAACAATAATTTGTGGCCAGATGTCAATTTCAATGTTTTCCGATCTTACAGAGAACAGGATATAAAGGGAAAACGAGATATCATAAACCTATTTACACCAACTTCAATAAATCTATCTACAGTAAATATTGATTCCTTAAAAATTAATGAAGTCTTATCTCTGATTGTTGAATACCAGAAATAAAATTCTACTCCTCTTTCTCGTTTCTATCTATTTGATCACTTTCAAATAAAATGATAAGAATATGAGCCAGTTTATTTATAAAAAACCAGACATTTTCTCAACCAGAAAAGTTTCAGTGGATCAAGCTATACGGCTTCTACACCGCAACGGCATTCAGGTAAACAGAGAAAAGGCCGAACTAATATTGGATTTTCTCTATCTCGTTGCAAAGACATATCACACGCAAAAAAGAAAGGATGATTGCCTGGAACTGGAGCCTGAAGAATAAATCGAACATCTGAAATCAACCACCCTATTGAATTTTTATTGTAAGACATTCCTTGTCTAAGAATTTCTGAGCTATTATCGAACTCCATTTTCGTCTCCAAAGCGATCAAGCAAAATATTGAGAATCAATTTGTTGCCTGCATAAAAAAAGGAGACGATCAAAATTGATCGTCTCCTTAAGCGGAGAGTCAGGGATTCGAACCCCGGGACCTGTTACAGTCAACAGTTTTCAAGACTGCCGCAATCGACCGCTCTGCCAACTCTCCGTGTGGGACGCAAAAGTATAAAAGGAATTGAAAATAAAAAAATTTTTTAGAGAAATTTTTTAGATCGGCCACCAGAGCGGGGCTTGTAAATTTCAAATGACGAATTACGGAGCTAAAGCACTATTTATTGGTTCAAAAAATCGTCTGTTGGCCTTCGCTTTAATCCGTAATTCGTCATTAATTATTCCCATCTGCCGTCAGGCAGCATTGTCATTAGTGCCTCTTACCTGTTAAAAGGTAGTATTGTAACTCCTGCTGTCTATTGTAACTATTTCCGGCTATCCCCTAAAGGATAGTATACTTATTATTTCCAGCCACCGCCCAGTGAACGGTACAAATCTACCATCGCACTTAAACGTTGACGATCAATATCAGCTTGTCCCAGTTCTGCCTGCAGTGAACGTGCCTGTGCAGTGATCACTTCCAGGTAGTTAGCCATACCGCTACGGAACAGCAGTTGGGCCTGTTGTACCGCCAGTTGTGAGGTATTTACCTGCCGTGTGGCAATTTCCTGCTGTACTTTCACTTTATCCAGTTTCACCAGGGCATCGCTCACCTCTCCGATAGCATTCAATGCTGACTGCCGGAAGGTGATCACCGCCTGTTCTCGCTGAATTTTCGCGACTTCCAGTTGTGTTTTTAATGCACGACGCTGGAAAATAGGCTGTGTTAAACCACCTGCTACAGTACCAAACAAGGAGGCAGGCAAATTAAACCAGCTGCTGGCCTTGAAGGCATTTAGTCCGCCGCTGCCGGTGATGGTCAGCGTAGGATACATGTTGCCCTGTGCAGCCCCTACTAAGGCATTGGCGGCCACCAATCCCATTTCGTTAGCCCGTACATCCGGACGGCGGCTGATCATGGCTGCTGGGATACCTGTAGGCAATGAATCGGCTACCTGGAAATTACTCAGCTTACTGCTACGTGTAATCGTTGACGGTAGTTCACCAGTTAAAATACGCAGGGCATTTTCCTGGATCGCAATACCTTGTTCCAGCTGTGGTACCAGCAGTTCTGCCACCTGTTGCTGTGAAATGGCCTGTTGTACGCCCAGCTCCGTTACTTCGCCGGCAGCTTTCTGTAAACGGATCATCTGTACAATGGTGTCTGTGAGTTCCAGGTTTCTGCGGGCAATACTTAACTGGTTGTCGAGCATCAGCAGATTAAAGTAACTGCTGGCTACGGCCGATACCAGCCCTGTTTGTACGGCATGTTCGCCTTCATACGACTGCAGATAATTAGCCAGCGCGGCTTCTTTCTGTCGACGTATTTTGCCCCAGATATCTATCTCCCACGACATTCCCACACCAATGTTGAAGTCTTCGATATGATCCCCCAGGTTATTCACGGAGAGGTTCAAACCATTAAAACTGTTCTTGGAGGGAAAGTTGGTGCTGGCAGATACGGTCGCGTTAAAAGACGGCAACCAGGCCACTTTCGCCTGTTTCAGATAGGCTTGTGCTGTTTCCACTCTTTTAACGGCCAGCTGCAGATCATAGTTGCCGGTAATGGCTTTATCGATCAACTGCTGTAAGGTGGCATCTGTAAAAAACTTCTTCCATTCTATTTCTGCTATGCTGCTATCTGAAGGGGCAACGTTTCCGAACTGCTGGGGAAGCGCCACCGGGGGCCGCTCGTAATTGCGGCCAACCCGGCATGCTGCTAACCCTACAACTAAGGAGAACAACAAAAAGTAAAATGAGCTATATCTTGTTTTCATTTGTCTTTTTTCTGATTCTAATAATAGATAATGCTAATGTTTTAGTGTACCAGCTTTGTCTCATGTACTGCTTCCACTTCCCCTATCGGCTTACGGCCGATTTTCTCTTGCAGGAACTGGAAAATTACAAACAGCACAGGTATGATGAATACCCCGAGGACCACCCCGGTCAACATGCCACCTACAGTACTCCAGCCAATTGAATGATTGCCTTTCGCAGATGCACCTTGTGTAAAGATCAATGGCAACATACCAACAATAAAGGCAAAGGAAGTCATCAATATTGGACGAAGACGAAGCTGTGCTGCTTCCAAAGCCGCCTGAACAAGCGTATAACCCGCCCTTCGCCGTTGTATGGCAAACTCCACAATCAGGATCGCATTTTTAGCCAATAATCCTATCAGCATGATCATACCTATTTGTACGTAGATATTGCCCTCTATGCCGCTAAAGCCAATGAAACTATATACACCTAATATACCCGTAGGTACAGTAAGGATTACTGCCAGTGGCAGGATATAGCTTTCATACTGTGCAGCCAGCAGGAAGAATACGAACAATACACTCAATAAAAACACGAACGCAGTTTGGTTCCCTGCTCTTATCTCTTCCCTCGTAATACCCGTAAACTCATAGGCATATCCTTGTGGCAATGCCTTTTTCGATACTTCTCCAATGGCTTTAATTACATCACCGGTACTATAACCTGGTTTGGGTGTAGCATTAATGGTAACAGCACTATACAGGTTGTTTCGTGTAACTGTTTCCGGGCCATATACACGTGTGAATTTGGCCACTGTACTTACCGGTACCATTGTTCCCAGGTTGTTCTTTACATAAATAGCATCCAACGAACTTTTATCCATCCGGTATGAAATATCGGCTTGCGCCATTACGCGGCTATATTTCCCGAAACGGTTAAAGTCTGAAACGAAACTACTACCATAATACGTTTGCAGCGTATTCAACAAATCACCAACAGATACACCCAATTGTTTCACTTTTACATCATCTATATCAATTGTGTATTGTGGATTACCCGTATTAAAAGTAGTGAACGCACTTGCCACTTCCGGCCGCTGACTTAATGCGCCTACAAAACCCCATGCCGTTCCTGCTAATTTTTCCAGCGATCCGTTTGTTCTGTCCTGCAACATCATTTCTACCCCGCTCACATTACCGAAACCCTGTATTGTTGGAAAACCAACAAAAAAAGTTAAGGCATCATGTACTTGCATTGATTTGCCTAACAAACCACCTGCAATAGCAGTCGGGTCTTTTACAGCACCTCTCTCCTTACGATCTTTTAACCTTACAAATATTGCAGCATTAGGGGAAGCGTTCGCATTAGTTACGAAGTTCATCCCATTTGCAGCCCATACATCGCTCACACCCTCATCTTTCATCGTAATTTTACTAATCTGGCTCGTTGCATTCTCCGTTCTGCTCAGTGAACTACCAGGAGGCGTTTGGGTAATACCAACTACGAACCCTTGATCCTCATCTGGAATAAACCCGGTAGGTGTTGTTTTGATCAGCCAAACTGTAGCCACCACCACAAGCAATAATCCGGTAATGGCCACCCACCTGTTCTTCAACAGGAATTTGATGCTCCGTATATATCTTGCCGTCATTGCATTAAAAGCAGTATTAAACGCATCGAAGAAGCGGGCACCAAAGCCTTTTTTCTTTCCACCTTCGCCTATATGCTGGTTCTTTAAGAATAAAGCACACAACGCCGGACTTAGCGTTAACGCATTCACCGCAGAAATAACGATAGCAATAGCCAGTGTAAAGGCGAATTGTTTATAGAATACGCCTGCAGGACCTTGTACAAAGCTCACTGGTACAAACACTGCTGCCATTACCAATGTGATCGAAACAATCGCACCGGAGATCTCATTCATCGTTTTCACTGTTGCCTCTCTTGCCGGTAAATGCTCACGCTCCATCGTTGAGTGTACAGCTTCTACAACCACAATTGCATCATCCACCACAATACCAATAGCCAGTACCAATGCGAACAATGTAAGGAGGTTAATGCTAAAGCCGAATAATTGTAAAAAGAAGAAGGTACCTATAATCGAAACAGGAACAGCAATTACCGGGATCAATGTAGAGCGCAGATCTTGCAGGAAAATGAAAACCACGATGGCCACAAGAATGAACGCAATGATCAGTGTTTCTTTTACCTGGTCGATAGATGCATCCAAAAATTCCTTCGAGTTGTACATTATCTTAAACTTCATACCATCGGGTAACGCCTTTCCAAATTCTCCAATCTGTCGTTCCAGTTCGGTAAGAATTTCATTGGCGTTGGAACCCGGTGTCTGCAAAATACCAAAACCGGTAGCCGGTTTGCCATCGAGCAAATTAGAGGCAGTATAAGTATAGCCACCAAGTTCAACCCTGGCCAAATCCTTAAGACGAAGAACAGAACCATCGCTCTTTGCCTTAATCACCATATTTTCATACTCTTCAGGCTTATTTAACTTTCCCTTGTATTTAATAATATACTCGAAAGATTCTTTACTACTTTGTCCCAAACGTCCTGGTGCAGCTTCTACGTTCTGATCTTTGATCGCATTCATCACTTCTGTGGTAGAAAGATTATTAGCAACAAGCCTGTCGGGTTTCAACCAGATACGCATCGAATAATCTTTTGAACCAAATGGCTGTACCTGTGCCACCCCTGGTATACGTTGTAACTGAGGGATGACATTAATTCTTGCATAGTTATTTAAGAACAGTTCGTTATACTTAACGCTATCCTCACTATATATCGCCACAAACATCAGGAAGCTACTCTGCACTTTCTGTGTAGAAAGCCCGGCTTGTAATACTTCGGGAGGTAGCTGGCTATTAGCTTTAGATACGCGGTTTTGTACGTTTACTGCCGCGATATCAGGATCCGTTCCTTGTTTAAAATACACTGTCAGGGTGTAGCTACCATCGTTGTTGGAATTGGAGGTCATGTACGTCATGTTCTCCACACCATTTACCGATTCTTCTATCGGGGTAGCAACTGTACGGGCTATCACCTCCCCGTTGGCGCCAGGGTAATTGGCTATCACCTGTACAGATGGCGGCGCAATCTCGGGAAATAAAGCCGTAGGCAGGGAGAATAAAGATAACCCTCCCAGTATAACCAATATGATAGAAATAACCGTTGATAACACCGGCCTTTCAATAAATCGTTTTAACATAAATAACAATTATGGGTTGCGGTATGTCCGCACGAACGCAAACAGCGCATGCGTATAACAACGCTGCCTGCGTCACAATTTGAATAATGTTTTGTGTAAACGTTCTTAGCACTGGCGTGCTTTCACGCTTATTTTTTTTAAAGCAATGGCTTTGCTTTCAACAAACTATCTATAGATACCATCTGTGGTTGAATAACAACGCCGTCTTTTAAACCACCCGTCATCATGGTAGATTGAGAAGATAATACAATCTTATCCCCCTCCTTTACGCCATCAGTAACAAAATAATAATTAGACGTTTTGCCGGAAATGGTTAGTGGTTTTGTAACGATTTTATTACTATCGGCCACTGTATAAACAAACACTTTGTCCTGCAATTCAAACGTGGCTTCCTGAGGAATTACCAATGCAGCAGCATGTAAAGTAGGTACTCTGACTTTACCGGTGCTACCGCTTCTAAGTACTCCCTGTGCATTAGGAAAGCTGGCACGTAAACTAATTGCACCAATAGTTTTGTCAAACTGCCCTTCTACTGTTTCAACTTTTCCTTTTTCAGGATAAACACTTCCATCTGCCAGGATTAATTCTACCGCTGGCATTCCTTTTACTTTTTCAGCAACACTATTACCTGGATATTTTTCCTTGAATTTGAGGAAATCGGTTTCACTCAAAGAAAAATAAACGCGCATATCCTTTACTTCAGAAATAACAGTCAATGCGCCTGCCATTCCTCTGCTGATAAGGCTTCCCGTTTTAAAGGGAATACTACCTACATAACCATCGCTAGGTGCGCTGATATTTGTGAACCCAAGATTGATACGGGCGGTTTCTACCTGGGCCTGTGCCTGGGCAACACTAGCTTTCGCTGAATTGTAACTTGCTTCGGCCGATTTTAATTGAACATCCGATACCACATTATTACTAAGTAGCGGTTTCAATTTATCAACGTTGATTTGTGCATTCTCTAAGGCCGCTGTTGCAGCTTGTAAATTTGCAGTAGCATTGTTGAGTTGCTCTGCATATGGTCTCCTGTCGATCGTGAAAAGTGTTTGACCTTTTCTAACGTACTCACCTTCATCTACTGAAATATTCGTTAGGTAGCCATCTACCTGTGGCCTTATTTCAACATCACGGGTTCCTTCTACCGAAGCAGAAAAATCCTGAAACGTTGTAGCAGGTAATGTAACTGCTTTAATTACAGGTAAAGATGCGGGTGGTGGTGCCTCATTTTTTGCCTGTGATGTACTGCATGCAGACAATACTGAAAGAACTATAAAGCTATAAAGTAGGCCTGCCGGCAGTTTTGTTAATGTTGATTTCAATGGTTTCATACTACATTTTTTTTTGACGACTAAAAATAAAATCCCCCGTTGCGACTCAGGCCAATAAAAAGCAGCCTTGCTTCGCAGCAATCAATATCAATGACAGCAATCGGGTTGTGGTTATACAGGTAGATAGCCCCGCAACACCCAGGTGCATATAATGTTACAGCACATTATACGTCTGAGCACAGCAATATGTTACTACTGTAAAAAAGAAAATGAAGGTGTGCGGTCGGCCGCTAAAAAATTCTCATCGGTTTTCAAATTTTGAATGATGCACGGGCGACATCATTATTTTAAACACCATGCAAAAATAGATATTTAATGTTAACGGGCGTTTAAATTATTACGGGTTTAATTGTACTTTTCACGGATACTCTTTTGAAAGGAGGCCGGAGTGAAACCTGAATGCTTCTTAAAAAAGCGATTAAAATATGCATCATCCTCGAAATTCAACTGCGCTGCAATCTGCTTAATGGAGTGCTCACCCCAATACAGTAGCCGCTTTGCTTCCATAATGCGTTTTTCATCAATGATGAATTTTGCATTCCTTCCCAGTAAAGCTTTTACCGTATCATTTAAATGTCCCGGTGAAACGTACAACATTTCTGCATAGTCAGATACCTGCGCTTTCTCATGAAAATGCTGATCCACCAGTATCTTAAACTGTCTTGCCATATTATATTGCGAACTCTCCGCATTCATCCAGTTACCGGATGGTTCAGAAATTCGTCCGCAGGCAATCACAAATGCATTCAGCAGATTACGGATAATCGCTTCTTTGCGTAGCTTATTACTATTATACTCTTTCCGGATCAAATCTGCATAAGACAGCACTTCTTCCAGCTGCTCATTATTCAACGGCACCATCCCGGAACTGAATACACAACGCCAGCAACTAACAACTCCCAGCATTTCGGGTACCAGGAAGTCGTTAGTGAAGTAAATATTTATCAGCTCAGCATCTGCACTCATCTCATGCTGATGCACCTGGTTAGGTTCCATCAACATCAGCGCAGGCGCCTCCATATCGTAATTCTTAAAATCAATAGACTGCCGTATGCGGCCCTTGATCAATATATCTATACTATATCCGTTGTGACGGTGAGGTACATACATATCCCCCACGCAAACTTCGCTACCATTCCATTCTCCCATGAAAAAGCTGGCGCCATTTGCATAATCACAGTTATAAACCGGTATGTCTGAAATTCGTGTTACAACGCGTTCTAATACTTCCATTGGTTTAATACTTTATCGGTAACCACTATTTGTATTGATGAAGTAAAGGTAGCTGTTTAAGTATCTTCGCTCCAACTATACGGCGTATAGATAATTTCTATATCCTCTCCTTAATCTACCTTCTCTGCCGGCTTTTCCTGCACCAGTACCAGATCACTCAACTTCACATTGATAGGAATGTTACCAATCTTCACAATGGCGCGCTTGTCGCGGATCTCCAATACCTTGCCCACCTGCCGGTTGGTCACAATTTTCACCTGCATCCCTACTTCTATCTGGCCCTTGATTTCGAGGAACTTGTCCTGCACCTTTTTATTCAATTGCTCGGTATGCTGTTTTTCGCGGCGACGGAACAGCAGTATTTCAGCCTGTTTCATCACCTTCTCCTTGTCATCCGCACGTTTCCACTCTATCACAATCTGCTTCAGCTTCCGCTCCATATCTTTCAGATACTGCAGGTCATCTTCCTTAATCTGGTTCTGTAATTTTAACAAGGTATACTGCTGCTGCTTGCGTTCTTTATCTGCCAGGATCTCGTACTCTTTCTTCAAACGCTCGTTTTCCTTCAGTAATTTCTGCAGGTCCTTTTCCTTATTCTCTACTTTCTGCAGATCCTGTTCGGCTTTATTCAGCAATTTATCCAGCTGAAAATGTCCTTCATCCACCAGGTTCTTGGCACGGGCAATCAGCGAAGGATGCAAGCCAATACGTTCTGCTATAGAGAAGGTATAGGAGCTTCCTGGTTTACCTACCATGAGTTTGTACATGGGGAGCAACGTTTCTTCATCGAAGCCCATCGCCCCGTTAATGATGCCCTTTACTTTGTTGGCCATCACTTTCAGGTTAAGATAGTGCGTGGTCACTACACCATACGCATGTTTCTTGGCCAGTTCCTCCATGATCACTTCCGCAAAAGCACCACCCAGGTTAGGATCGGACCCGCTACCCAGTTCATCTATAAAGAACAACGTTTTGCCGTTGGCGTTTTCCATGAAATACTTCATGTTTTTCAGGTGAGAACTATAAGTACTCAACTCAAACTCCAGCGATTGGGTATCCCCGATATGGATCATCAGTTGTTTAAAGATGCCCATCTGGGAAGATGGATGCACCGGCACCAGCAATCCTGACTGCAACATCAGCTGTATCAGCCCGATGGTTTTCAGGGTCACCGTTTTACCACCGGCATTAGGTCCGCTGATCACGAGGATATGCGCATCCTTATCCAGGTTAATATTAACAGGAATGGTAGGCTTCTTGTTTTTCCGGTTATACAGCAACAGCAACGGGTGATATGCTTGTATCAGGTGTAGCTGGGCATGTGGCAGCAACATCGGATAATTGGCATCCATATCCAGTGCCAGCTTGGCTTTTCCACGGATAAAATCGAAGGTGCCCAGTATTTCATGATAACTGTTTAGTAATCCGGAATAACCGCTCAGCGCCGATGTCATGGCTTTGAGGATACGGTATACTTCCCGGCCTTCTTCTCTTTCGAGCGACTGTATATCATTATTGAGCTCTATTGTTTCTTCCGGCTCCAGGAAGGACGTTTTACGGGTATCTGATTCCCCATGAATAAGTCCTTTTACCATCCGCTTATTTTCTGCATAGATGGCTACTACCCTACGCCCATTCAGGAAAGCTTCTTCCTGGTCGGCCAGGTAGTTGAGCTTCTGCAGCTTTTGCAGAATCCGGTCAAATACCCGGCGCAGCTCCGTGCGTTTGCGGAACAGCGACATCCGGATTTTGGCCAGTTCCTGGGAAGCATTATCCCTTACCTGTCCCAGTTCATCCAGCACCTCATCAATGGTGGCGGTGATCTTCTTTTCGTAATGGGTGTCTTTGATCACCTCAAAAAGTCCTCCGTACTGCGTACGACGGTCGTGATCAAAAAAGCGAACAATACTGTGCATGCTTTCTGACAATTTGCGCAGCAGCATGGCCTGTTCCCCGGTAAGTACGGCGCCTTCGATAGACAGCAGGCGTAGTTCTCTCTTCAGGTTCAGGATGAAATCATTCGGGAAATTCTCTTGCAACAGGGTAAGTTGCTTGTATTCGTGTGCCTGTTGGAGGGCAGTTTTAACGTAATCTATATGCGTGTGCAGGCGCAGTTCTGCGGCCATTTCCTTGCCGAGTTCTGTTTTACAATGCTCTTGCAGCAATGCCTGTACTTTGTCGAATTCCAACTGCATTAACGCAGATTCAGGAAAATATTTCAAGTGTTCTTTATTTAAAGTAAGAAGGCACAAACAGTCGTCGGCTGTTTGTGTCTGCGTAAAATGTTTACGATCAGGGCGCGTAAAAGCGCTGCCATCAAGGTGGCGGGGAAAGCGTTTATCCGGGAAATCTTAATTCTTGTTCATCTTATTTGTCATTATGCTATCAAACGTATCCGGTTAAGTCCGGCTTATTATATCTATTCTGCTGCTGCTGACGTATGTTTTATATGGCCTCCCTGAAGCCCCACGGGTTCCTGGAAACTCCAAAAGAATGTTAAAGTTACTTAACTTGTCGTACTCCTGCATCATATATTACGTAAATTAAAATGACTGCAGATAATATAAAGATGCTCAGATAGACTGCAATCCCTCTACAGTGCTGATTTTGAGTTATATAGAAAAAAACTGCATCTTTAAAATTTTATTTTTATGCGCAAATATTCAATCTTCATCTGTTTGATCGCACTGGCGCTTTTTGCCTGTGCCCAAAGTAACAAAGACAAAGTACCTGGTGATATGGACGTAAGCAAAGATCAAAAAACCGCCACCGCCACCTTCGGAGGCGGCTGCTTCTGGTGTACAGAAGCCCAGTTTCAGGAACTGGAAGGCGTTATTAAAGTGGAATCCGGCTTTGCCGGCGGAACCGTAGCTAATCCTACCTACGAACAGGTATGCACCGGCACCACCGGACATGCAGAAGTGATCAGGGTTACCTACGACCCGGCTAAAATCAGCTACGAAGAGCTGCTGCAGGCCTTCTGGCTCAGCCACGACCCTACCCAGCTAAACAGACAGGGCAACGACGTAGGCACCCAGTACCGCAGCGTGATTTTCTATAATAGCGAAGAGCAGAAAGAGAAAGCAGCGTTATACAAGAAAAAACTGCAGGACTCCGGTGCATACGACAAACCAATCGTGACAGAAATAGCGCCCATGGCCACTTTCTACGAAGCGGAGGACTATCACCAGAACTATTATAACCAAAACGGCTCGCAGCCCTACTGCACCTTTGTGATCAAGCCTAAACTGGAGAAATTCAGAAAAGCGTTTGCCGGACACCTGAAGAAGGGATTGTAAACAGCGCGAAAGAAATTGATGGGTTGACCAGAAAGTATATTTTTTTCCCGCAAAGACGCAAAGCAGCAAAGCAACAAAGCGCGATGATAGTGTATCTGCTATAAAACAAGCTATTACATTATCATCGCGCTTTGTTGCTTTGCTGCTTTGCGCCTTGGCGGGAAAATACAACAGCTATAACTAACGGCTACAGCCTACCCGTAAAAAGCCTATATTACGCCCTCTATTGGATTTACCATCAGCCAAAAGGTAAAAGCTAAAAAACTTTTATTAACTTATACAGCAGTAAAATAAAAAGTTCCACCATTAATGAGCACTGAACTAACCTGTCCCTGGTGTGGGAGCACCGATGTCATACGCACTATTCCGGAAAAAGACCCATTCCACGTACTGATGGTCTGCCAACGATGCCAAAAAGTAACTTCCGATGCCGACTACGCCTCTTCTACCCAAAGAAATAAAATAGCCAAACGTAATATCGAAGAAGCAGCGATGCAGCTTTGTATGAAAGCCGGCAAAATAATGGGCATCAAATACTACCTGGTTGAAATGAATAAGCTACCCGGTAATAAAATTGGTCTGCAGGAAGCTAAAGACGCCGTGGAAGACCTTCTGAACGCCCGCGGCCTTAGCAGCGCCGTGAAAAAACCCAATAAAAACGGCTGCGTAATCGTGCTGATTATACTGGTGCTGATTATTGCCAGTATCGTTTACTTCTTCACCAGCCGCTGAGAAATTTTTCCATTTGGGTGGATTATCGTACTTTTGTACTGTAACAACAACAATTACAGAATGAACAACGGAAGATTTCCCATATCACTGCATATACTCACGCTGCTGGCCAGCGCGAAAGGGGAACTCTTGTCGTCTGACTATATTGCCGGGAGCATTAACATCAATCCAGTACTGGTACGCAAGGAAATCAGCAACCTGCGTAACCACGGACTGATAGAAAGTAAAGAAGGGAAAAACGGCGGAGCCACCCTGGCCAAACCAGCGGAAAAAATTCAGCTGTCAGAAGTATATCATGCCGTACAACAGGCATCCCTGCTGGGAAACAGCAAAAACAATCCCAACCCCGATTGCCTGGTAGGAAAACAAATCAAACAGCACCTCGATCACCTCTATGTGGAAATTGAAGGTGCCCTGCTGCATAAATTAGAAAAAATGAGTCTGGCTGATTTCTTAGGCCAGTTCGGATAATTTCATCATCAAAGGCATTGCTGCCAGGAGGGAATAGCATGCATCTCAACGATCTCAGAAATATTACCAGTGAATTTAAAAGTACCAGCCAGATGCCCGTCATGTTCATCGGCCATGGTAATCCTATGAACGGCATCAGCGACAACGCTTTTACCCGTAGCCTCGGGAAAATGGGACAGGATTTGCCACAAAAACCAAGCGCTATTCTTGTCATTTCCGCCCACTGGCTCACCAAAGGCACACATGTGCTGGTAAGCCCACAACCGGAAACCATCCATGATTTTGGCGGCTTCCCCGAAGCATTGTACGCCGTACAATACCCCGCTCCGGGTGCACCGGAACTGGCCAGAGCCACCAAACAGCTCATCACTTCCACCAACGTAATAGAAGATGACCACTGGGGCCTCGACCATGGCTCCTGGACGGTATTGAAACATATGTATCCTATGGCGGATATTCCCGTATTCCAGTTGAGCATCGATTATCATCAGCCACCGGAGTATCATTTCAAACTGGCGGCAGAACTTAAAGCCCTGCGCAGCAAAGGCGTACTCATCATGGGTAGCGGCAACATTGTACACAATCTCCGGCAGGTAATATTTACCGACAACGCGAAGCCGTTTGACTGGGCAGTTTCCTTCGATGCTACCGTGAAACAAAAGCTGGAACAAAACGCCTTCAACGACCTCGTGAATTATCAGGACCTGGGCAGGGAAGCACAATTGTCTATCCCTACCAATGATCATTATCTTCCTATGATCTATACCCTCGGCCTGGTAAATAAAAATGAAGAAATCCAATTTACTTACGAAGAAATACAAAACGGCAGCATTAGCATGCGCAGTTTTAAAACGGCGTAAAGCTGAAAGCATAAAGCAAAAAGCTATGGTAGCGTATCATTACTCGCTATCATAGCTTTTTGCTTTATGCTTTCAGCCTTTTGCTTCAAACCATATTAATCTGCTCTCAAACTCTTTACAGGATTGGCCAGCGCCGCCTTCAGGGCGTGGAAGCTGACCGTTGCCAATGCCACCACCACAATAGCGCCGCCTGTTAATACAAATACCCAGATGCTAATGCCCGTATGATAGGCAAAATGACGTAACCAGCGATCCATAATCCACCAGGTAATCGGGAAGGCCAGCGCAGCAGCTATCAAAAGCAACTGCAGAAAATCTTTCGAAAACAATTTTACAATGCTGCCGGCAGAAGCTCCCAACGTTTTACGCACACCTATTTCCTTGGTGCGCTGTACCGCCGTGAAAGCAGCCAGCCCAAAGAGTCCCAGACAGGCGATGAATAATGCCAGCATCGCAAATAACATAAAAATAAATTCCTGTTTTTGCTCTCCCGCATATTGCTTCGCAAAATTCTGATCTATAAAACTATAATTGAAATTATGCGCCGGATCAAAAGAATGAAATACTTTTTCTATATAGGCTACCGTAGCAGGCACATTGGCTTTGCTTACTTTCACATATACATTATCCTGAAAACCTTGATTAGGCGGTAACTCCAGCACCAGCGGCGCTATTTTATGCTGCAGGGAGTAAATGTGAAAATCTTTCATAACGCCCACCACTACACGCTCTACACGAGTGCCTGCCTGATCAATCTTAAACTGTACCCGCTTCCCTATCGGCTGATCCCAGTGCAACGTTTTCGCCAGTGTTTCATTGATCAGTACTGCATGATGCTGATCCGATGCTCCGGTGTCAGAAAAATTACGCCCCTGCGCAATGGCGATACCCAATGTTTTCAGATAATCTGCATCTATCATATAATTCTGGGCAATCACAGAAGATTCCGAAATGCTGCCATTCGACTGCTCAAAGAAAAAGCCATGCCCACCAATATTATTTCCTCCAATCGGATTGCTGGCCGCTGCCACCTGCTGTACGAGCGGATTACGCAACAATTGCTCTTTCAACGCAGGAATTTTGTTACGCATCTGCTGATCAGGCAAATGAAAAGACATCACCTGCTCCTTATTGAACCCCAGGTTCTTTTGCATCACATATTGCAACTGATCATACGCAATCATCGTACTCGCCGTTAATACAATCGCAATCACAAACTGAAAGGTAACCAGCCCTTTCCGGAAGCCGGCATGACTACCGCCTCCCAGCTTACCTTTTAAGGAATTGATAATCCGGAACCCCGACATAAATACAGCCGGGTAAATACCCGCCAGCAAGCCGGTTAACACGGACAACAGTGCAATCACGCCCAGTGTTTTAGCCACGCCAAACTGCCAGAGTATAATATGTGATTCCGTAAACGCATTGAACCAGGGCAACAACATCGCTACCAGTCCCATAGCCACCATAGCAGAAAAGAAGGTGAGCAACATCGACTCTGTCAGGAACATCCTGGCAATATCCTCTCTTCCGGACCCCATACTCTTACGCACCCCCACTTCTTTTACACGTGCCGTAGCACGCGCCGTAGCAAGGTTCATATAGTTGATACAGGCTATCAGCAATGTGAGCAGCCCTATACAAAGAAAAATGTAGATATAAAGAATGTTTCCGTTGGA
>NZ_DATCVJ010000832.1:0-3283 GCF_036566945.1 Chitinophaga sp.
TCTTGTTAAACGGAAATGCTTTTTGATTAACAAAAAATGAATTTCAACAGTGAACAAAATACTTGTTAAGATGGATTAACAAACATCTCTCATAATCGCTATAACCGTTTATTGATAGTCATTTTCAAATGACTATTTAGATTTTCATCTTGAGTTTATTTTTTAAAATTTATATGGTAATGTTTCGGGAAGCCTCCTGAATATTTTTTTCCTTTGTATTGGAAAAAGAAAAAACCATGATAATATCTTTCATTGATAATTGTGATGATGCTGAATTTCATCGTTTATCCACTTTCGTTATCCAACATCGCCGTTGCAATAATAATAGCTGAACTATTCACTACTGTTAATAAATTATAAATAGAATGGCAAATCGCATACTTCATGCAGACGATGACCTTATCTTCTCCCGCATCACAAAGAAAATTTTGCATCAAAATGGTTTTGAGGTTTATAATGCCTATGATGGAGAACAGGCATGGATGCTTTTTAATGAAATGAGTTTTCATTATTGTCTCCTGGATATTATGATGCCTCGCCTGAATGGAATTGACCTCGGAGAAAGAATCAGGAGCGTGGATAGGCGCATGCCGATTTTTTATTTGTCGAGTGAAGACCCTATGAGTGTGGAAGAAGACGTATTTGGACGCGGCGGAGGTAATGGATACTTTGCTAAGACATTAAGCATCAGAAAACTATCTATTTTTTTACAACATTATTTTAGCTCCTCCTCTATAATAAAACCTTATGACGTATCCTATCGAAAAAACAACATATGATCCGCGGACACGTGAGTTAAAGGGTCCGAAAGGGAAAAGAAGAACGCTTTCACCAGGTAGGGACAAATTTATAATGTGTCTATTAAAAAGGGGGCCGGATGAATTGGCTCCTAAAGACGAATTGGTGCTCGCTTTTGGGAACGAGAAAAATGTGTGCTCATTCAAGAAAAAACTAAGGGATACTATGAAAAAAGTTGACTCCTCCTTGGATATAGAGACTAAATACGCAAAGGGTTATATTTTGAAAGGTGTAATTGAGCTTATTGAGGATCCTCAATAATCAATGATTGCCCCGGCCCCCTACTTTATAAATTCGATGGAGCATAACCGGTTCGTTACAATAAAATGTAAGTTCATGCGAAACGTAGATACACTCACTATTCTTTATGCAGAAGACGATACAGCCGCTGCCAGTAACTTAAAGCACTCATTGGAAGAAACCGGCCATTTCGAAGTCGTCATTGCCGGAGATGGCCAGATAGCGTGGGATGTGTTTAACAATCAATATTTCGATGTCTGTTTAATAGACGTGCACATGCCTGTGTTAAATGGTGTGGACCTCGCCGCGAAAATACGCGCCGTCAATACGATTGTCCCCATTATGTATATTTCCGCAGATCTAAAATTGGAGACAAAGCTGAAAGGATTCAGCATCGGAGGTGCAGATGATTATTGTGAGAAACCCATCCAGGTGCCTGTACTAATTCCGAAAATGGAAGCGCTTGTACGAAGGGCTAAAGAACAAGCGGAGGTAATTGTCCTGGATAAATACATTTTTAATACTCGGGATTGTACACTTACCTATGATGATGCCGTTTTTCCACTCAACCAGAATGAAGCGAAGATTCTTAAAGCATTGATCGCCCGAGTGAATAAAACCATTGAAAGAGAAACCCTGGAACAGATTGTTTTTGGATTAAATAAAACACGGGCCTTATACGCTGCCATATCTATGCTCCGTGCGCATTTCAGACATATTCCCATTGTAGATATTTTCACTATTCAGAGAACGGGTTATTTACTATCCGTTCCGAAAGATGCTGTCCGATATTTTTGATATTTAGTTTGTTATCCTGATTAAATATTTTCTTATATTCGATCACTGTTTAGTAAACCCGGAAAAACCGTTAACCATATTTTTAAAATTCAAAAACAATTACCATGAAACTCCACAGAACATTACATCATCCTGATGGTGGGCGTTCATTAGCAGAATATGAAATCAGAGAAAACAATGTTTTTACAACCATACACCACGCGAAGGGCTCCAGTTCCCTCCCCTGGTATGAAGTGCGAGGAAGTAAGTTATACCCTACCATGCATCATCCGCAAGGCAGAAGCTCATTTCCCTGGTTTGAAATTACTGGGAATAGTATAACCCCGTCAATTCACCATCCGAAAGGTTGGCATGGATTGCCCTGGTATAAGATGATATAGTTTGAGTAAGGGTTTACTGACGGGGCCTGGCAATGAGTTGTCGGGCTTTTTTTATTTCTCAATCACTATTTCAAATTATGGTAGTATTAATTCAAAGAGATGAATATCAGTCAGAGTTCTAGGTTGATTTCCCTGGTATAGTTTTCCCTTGATTTTTAGGAAGGAATTGGCAATCATGTGAGCTTGATCCGCCTTGGCGTAGTCATTTGCATTCAGAATAGTTCTGGCTCGTATAACTTCACTGTCTTTATACAGGTTAAGAATTACTTCACCTGACCTTCTGTTGTCTTCTCCAATATCTCCAGCGAGATGCTCAACAGATGCCATAAATACGTCCTCAACTTTCTGTTGTTCTGTACGTTTCAGTTCTCTGCTTACATCGTCTATTCTTGAGAAATAATCTTTTTGAATTTTTATTTGGTTATGCGTGATAATCTTTTGGGGTACTGGTAGCGAGCCTGCCCATGAGAAGTCAACGTACAAATCATAGTCATCATGTTCTTCCTGGAAGTTGGTAATTGCTTTACACAGATTGGAAGATAATTCAGGAGCGGGATCCGCTTTTATTTCGTCAATTAATGAATCAAGTGTGTCTGCTTGAATGGCTGTAACGAGCTTGTTTAAAGCTTTATTGATAACCAACGTTGTTTGCCTCACAAAGGGTAAATCCTCTTCGAACAAATTACCTTGTATTTCCATTGCTTTTACCGGAGCCGAAACTTTTATAATAAAGCTGCCTGCTTCCGTGTGCCTGAATCGTGTCTTGTCAATCAGCTCCTGCGCCTCCGATCGGGATAATCTGGGATGATGAATTTGTGGTTTTAATGCTGTGCAGGCTGCCGATAGCAGCATTTCTTTCGTGCCATTGATTGCAGATACAGCATAAGAAAGCGGAATAAAATTTTCTTCATTTCTTGCATCCTTTACTTTAAAACGAAGCGTATCGTCTTTTAGTTCGTTTAAAGAGGAGATTAATAAAGAAATTGGCTTTTGTTCAAGCTCTGCTAATTTCTGCAACGCAATATTAATGGATTCAGCATAATCAGGTTGAGCAGAATCTATTGGAA
>NZ_DATCVJ010000833.1:0-2295 GCF_036566945.1 Chitinophaga sp.
CGTTAAGAAAGACCGGAAGTACATGAAGAAATATAATAAGGTGGCGAATAAATATTCTTTGAAAAGAATTAAGAATTAGGGGGTATTATTGTTTAAAAGAATTTATCCGACATTTGTTAGCCAATTTTAATCGATTATGAAAGTTTGCATTGCTGAAAAACCAAGTGTAGCAAGGGATATTGCAGAAGTGATCGGAGCTAAACAACGCAAAGATGGCTACTATGAGGGCAATGGCTACCAGGTAACCTGGACTTTCGGACATTTCTGTACCCTGAAGGAACCACACGATTATTACGATCAATGGAAGTTCTGGCGGCTGGAAGATCTCCCCATGATCCCCGGCAGCTTCGGTATTAAGCTGATTGAAAACTCAGGCGTACAAAAGCAGTTTAAGATTATAGAAACCCTGGTACAGCAATGTGAAGAAGTGATCAACTGCGGGGATGCCGGCCAGGAAGGAGAACTGATACAACGTTGGGTACTGCTCAAAGCCAAATGTGTAGCCCCTGTTAAAAGGCTCTGGATTTCCTCCCTCACGGTGGAGGCGATTCGCAATGGCTTCCTGCAACTAAAAGATTCGGAGCAATACAATAACCTGTACGCCGCGGGCAGCGCCCGCGCTATTGGCGACTGGCTCCTGGGCATGAATGCCACCCGCCTGTTCACCAAAAAGTTTGCGCAGGGAAAAGTGGTATTGTCTATTGGCCGCGTACAAACACCCACACTGGCCATGCTGGTACAGCGGCAAAAGGAAATCAATGCGTTTGTATCGGAAGACTACTGGGAGCTGAAAACCATTTACCGGGAAACAGAGTTCACCGCCGCCATAGACCGGCTCAAAAGTCCCGATAAAGCCGCCAAAGGACTCGCGTATTTAAAAGAGCATCCGTTTGAGGTCACCTCTTTCGAAAAAAAAGATGGTAAAGAAGGGAATCCCCGCCTGTTTGACCTCACCGCCCTGCAGGTAGAAGCCAACAAGAAATTTGGCTTCTCTGCCGATGATACGCTGAAATATATCCAGAACCTTTACGAGAAAAAACTGACCACCTACCCAAGGGTAGATACTACTTACCTCTCGGAAGACCTGCACCCGAAAATTGCCGGCATATTAACGGATATGACACCTTATGCTGCGCTCACTGCGCCGCTGCTGGCCAATCCTATCCCCAAGCTAAAAACGGTGTTCGATGATAAAAAGGTTACAGATCACCATGCCATCATCCCTACCGGTATGCACCCCGGCGGTTTGCCGCTGGAAGAAAAACGCATCTACGACCTGGTAGCCCGCCGCTTTATTGCCGCCTTCTACCCGGAATGTAAGATCTCCAACACCACCGTACTCGGGAAAGTAGGACAGGTACCCTTTAAAGTAACCGGTAAACAAATCCTCGAACCAGGCTGGAAAGAAGTATATGCGAACGACGTAAAAGAGAAAAAAGAAGGCGAAGAAGAAGAAAAAATCCTGCCGCACTTCGAAGTAGGAGAAAGCGGGCCACATACCCCCCGGATACACCAGGGAAAAACAACACCTCCCAAAGCCTTTACGGAAGCTACTTTGCTGAGGGCAATGGAAACTGCAGGTAAACAGGTAGATGATGAAGATTTGCGCGAAATGCTGAAAGATAACGGTATTGGCCGCCCTTCTACCCGCGCCAATATTATTGAAACCCTGTTCCGCAGAAAATATATAGAAAAGAAAAAGAAGAATATCTATGCCACCCAAACCGGTATAGATCTCATCGATACCATTCAGACAGAATTGCTGAAAAGTCCCGAACTCACCGGTCAATGGGAACGTAAGCTGCGCCTCATAGAAAAAGGCGAATATGCCATGGAGACTTTCAAAGATGAATTGATTCAAATGGTGGTAGACCTCACCAAAGAGGTGAAGACAGCCAGTTATAAATTCATCACCGTTGCCGCAGATCCGCCACCGGCGCCTCCGGAAAAGGAAAAAACGAAGAAAGAACCCAAGCCCAAAAAAGCAGTGGTTATCGAAGAAATGCAATGCCCTAAGTGCAAAACGCATTTACTCAAAAAAGGTAATACCGCTTATGGCTGCGCCAATTTCAAGGAATGTGGTTTCAAACTTCCTTTTGAAATGCTGGGCAAAAAACTCAACGACAAACAGGTAGCCGACCTCCTGACCAAAGGAAAAACGGCTAAAATAAAGGGCTTGAAAACGCCCGGCAGTGCGGAAGAAAAAGAAGGTAAGCTGGTGCTGGGAGCAGACTTTAATATCAGTATAGAATAAAATTTTGTCTTTGTCCAGGATTATACTGATGTAGATGATTT
>NZ_DATCVJ010000834.1:0-1683 GCF_036566945.1 Chitinophaga sp.
CATACTGCGCCGCAATAATTAATTTAAAAATACACTGAAAATATGCAACAGTAATATGACTGATCTTCGGGCAAAATATTTGCATTTCTGTGCCTATAACATTCACATACCCGTATATTCAATACAGACTTATTAGTTTTATGAAGTATAGTCAGGTCGAGTACATTCAACAATAAACAAATTTCCACCAACTCTAAACTTTAGCTTTGGAGTTCTAAAAAGCACAATTCTATGCGCAAAAGTAAAATTATCTTAACGGTCCTATGTATTCTGTCAATTGCGGGCGGAGCATTAGGATATAAAGCCAATAGAGCAGAAAATAATTTCTATTTAGACACTACGATAATGTTTCAAGGTGCTCCTCTTACCGTTTGCTCTGTACTCACAACCTATACGCTTACACCAAGCCCGGTAGGAGTCAGGACAATAAAAGCAAGCACCATGTCCATTAATCAGAGTTGCCCTGTTATATCTGTAATTCCTAGTTTATAAAAGAAAGTATACGACGAGGAATACCAATGGCTAAATACCGATAAACTAGCGGCAGCATTTAGATAGAAAAGCAGCTGACTACTATTCAGTTGCTTTTCCATGTTCATTTCCCAAAATGGTACTCAATGACTACACCCGACACGCATGCAAGTTTAGAATACAGGAGCTTTCTAACCTTCATACACTACTTTTGTATACTCTGCATTAACAATCCTTTTTGGGGAATTGCTGTACTCGAATCTAATTCAAACCCCTTGTCCACACCATTCAATCTTGCCGGAATGCCTCTAGTCATCCACTTAGGAGTTCCCTTTCCTTTTAAATAATGGTCAAAAAACTGATTCAAACGTATAGCATAGTCCTCAGCTGATCTTCCTAAAATCCCATGATTACCTTCAGTGTACTCCAGTAACCAAACCTCTTTGCCCAAACGACGTAGTGCAGTATACATCTCGAGTGCCTGAGAAAAAGATGCGCCACTATCATGCGTAGTATGCATTAATAATAATGGGGTAGTTACATTATTAACATAAAAAATAGGTGAATTTTTTATATATAGGTCTGGATCCTCCCATAATGCCTTCCCCATACGTCCCTGTCCATTTTCAAAATAGCTTTGAAAACTGTATCCCCCCAGAGGCACATCATCAAAAGCACTCACCCAATCGCAAATTGAAGAAGCAGAGTAAGCTGCAGCAAATAAATTAGAATGAGTTATTAAATAATTGGTCTGAGCACCTCCAAAACTACATCCTCCAATTCCCATTCTATCACTTCTAACAAAAGGTAGCTGAGAAATATAGTTCGCCGCAGATATAACTGCATCAAATGCACTGAGCATTGGATTTCCAATGACATAATCTATGTCCGGAGTAAAAACCAGGTAGCCATTACTTACAAATGTTGGAATATTTATGTTGCATTTATCACTAATATTCTCTGGAATTATATATTCATTTAATGAAAACGATTTCTTTTCATAATAATGAAATATAACAGGGTATTTCTTTAAGGAATCGAAATTCTCTGGTTTGTAAAGTACCCCCTGCCCCATTTTACCATCTGGCCTTTTCCAAGTATGCAGTTCTGTGCGATACCAGTTATAATTTTTTTCGGGGTATATATAACTTATTTGTTTGAAATATCTGAAATCACTCGTCCAAAAATAGTTGGGAGACTCCATCGCATTCA
>NZ_DATCVJ010000835.1:0-2286 GCF_036566945.1 Chitinophaga sp.
CGCGAATTTCTGGAAGACTTTCAGGAGTGTAAAGTTGTATTTGCCAGCAAATCTATTGAGGAGTTTATTGCTTTGCCAGTCATTTATCCGGACGTAAAAGTGATCCTGCTGGACATTACTTTGCCGGGTATGTCGGGCATTGATGGTATCCGGGAAGTAAAGCGACTTTATCCGGAAACAAAAGTGATTGTGCTATCTGGTCATGATGGTAAACAGTATATTATTGAAGCGATTAAAAAAGGCGCCAGTGGTTATGTTATTAAAACGAGCCGTTTGAGTGATATTTACCAGGCTATATTAGATACTATACAAAATGGCGCCACCTTATCTCCCAAAGCAGCACATCAGCTGATCACTCATTTAAATAAAGACCCGCTGGAAGGTATTAAAGATAAATTGACCCGCAGAGAGTATGAGCTGGTGGAATTATTAAAGGAAGGCTACTCATATAAGGAAATGGCGAAGCAGCTGTTCGTAACAGTGTTCACCGTGAACCAACACCTGAAAAAGGTATATCAGAAGTTGAATGTATCTACTAAATCAGAATTGATTTCAAAAATTTGGTCAAATAATTTATTCTCTCTCTTCATTTTTACTGCTATCGATAGTTTTTTTTCAGATTTTAATTTAATAAATATGTTTGCCGGTTTTGCAGACAACCTACTTTAATAAGTAGTAAGATGCCCGTGATTGAAGCAATTTATACTGTAGTAAGTAATTGAATCCGGGAGCGAACAAACGTAATATTGTAGAGAGATACGGAACGTGTGTTAGTGATGATGTAAAATGCCATATATGAGATTGAAAACCTGCTTAACCTGGATAGGATTGGGATTGCTATGCTTCAATTGTTTGTTTACTTCCTGCGTGTCAACCAAAAATGCTGTTTATTTCAGTGATATAAAAGACACCATATTATCGCCGGTAGATGGCGATTTTGAACCCCGGATACAAAAGAATGATATACTGCAAATTAATGTAAGCAGTCTTAACCCGGAGGATGTCATCATTTATAACGTATCCAATATGACTTCTGCCGCAGGCGCAGGAGGGGCCAATGCCGGTTCAGGCGCCATGTTGGGAGGCTTCCTGGTAGATGAACAGGGATATATTCAGTATCCTGTTTTAGGACCGGTAAAAGTAGCTGGTCTTTCGAAAAAAGCCCTCACTGTAAAAATCCACGATCAACTGATACAACAAAAGCTGCTGGTAGATCCGGTAGTCAACATACGGTTCCTTAATTACCGGGTAACGATTCTTGGAGAAGTCGGTAAACCAACGGTAGTGAATGTAACCAATGAAAAAATATCAGTATTGGAGGCGTTGGGAATGGCAGGTGATATAACGGTGTACGGTAAACGAAATAATGTACTGTTAATCCGGGAAGTAGATGGGGAGCGGATTATACGACGACTGGATCTGAATGATAAACGTATCCTGAATTCTCCTTACTACTTTCTGCAATCAAATGATATACTGTATGTGGAACCCGGCAAATCAAAAATAGCGAGTGCAGACCGATCCAGGCAGATACTGCCCATTGTTCTCAGTAGCTTGTCTTTGCTCGTGATTATCCTGGACCGTTTAGTCATTAATAATAATTAGTGTATGCAAAAAGTAAACGGAAATAAAACGCAATCCGGAGAAACGCCATTGAGTATACTAACACTCATCCGTTCCCGCTATCTGCCTTATTGGCCGCTGTTTGCGGCTGCTGTGGTAGCTGCGCTGGCAGGTGCTTTTCTCTACCTCCGCTACGCTACACCTTTATATAAAATATCTGGTGTGTTATTGGTACAGGAAGCATCCAACGGCCTCGGCGCCAGCGATATGCTTCAGTCACTCGACCTGATGGGCGGCGCGAAAACTGTCATGGAAAATGAAATTGAAATACTGAAATCACGTACCCTAACGAAAGCGGTTATACGAAATCTTAACCTCTACGGTGAAGTGATAGAAGAAGGAAAAATAAGAGATGTAGTATTATACAAAGACAGTCCGCTTAAATTCGTTTTCCTGGAACCAGATGCCATACAAATGGCGGCCACCGGCAACTGGCCGTTTACCTACCATGCGGCGGAGAAGAGTGTGGTCATTGCCGGAAAGAGATATCCCGTGGGAGATACCGTACAAACGAGATGGGGTAAAGTATTCATACAGCCACAGGGCCGGCATACGGATACCGCCGCCAGTTATACCCTGCATCTCATGACCGAAAAGCAATGGATGCAGATTTTACTGGGCACCATGAAAATTATGCCAGCCGCCAAAGCCGGCAGTGTAGTG
>NZ_DATCVJ010000836.1:0-1921 GCF_036566945.1 Chitinophaga sp.
GAACGGATCTTCGCTCCGTTAGCGAGCGGTGTTTTTGCTACGCAAAAACCGCTCGCCCCTTCGCTCCCGGTGGTCGCAAAGGGGAAATGCAGCGGAGATTAAATCGGAGATCAGATGGAAAGATCAGAGCAAAGACCAAAAAGTAAAGGTGGTCGACCGGCTAAAGCCGTTCGAAAAGAAAAGCAATTCAGCCTCAGATTTACTGAGGCCGAATTTGCTACCGCGAAGGAGAAAGCCGCTAACGCGGGCTTTACCCTCACGATGTATCTGCGAAAAATGACCCTGTTTGGGGAAGTTAAAGCGCGGCAAAACGAGGAGGAAAAGCAAGGGGTTAAGCAGTTAATTGCTATGGCATCTAACATTAACCAGATGGCAAAAATGGCCCATCAACAGGGATTTTTAACCGCCATGATGCTTTTTGAAACATACCGGAAACAATTTGATGAGCTAATTAACCGGCTTACAAATGATTAGTAAAGTGATTACCGGCAGGAGTTTTTATGGCTGCTGCCGGTATATATGTGAAGATAAAGGAAGGGCAGTCGTGTTAGATGCGGAAGGGGTGAGGGATTATGATTACCGCCTGATGGCGCATGATTTTGAGACTCAAAGAGGAGATTTGCCGGATAAAAAGAAAGCAGTTTTTCATGGTATTCTCAGTTTTTATCCGGGCGAATCTTTAACAGATGAGTCATTGATTACGATTGCACGGGAGTATCTTGAACAGATTGGAATGTCTGATACACAGTTCGTAATAGCCAAACATATCGACAAAAAGCACCTGCACATGCATATTGTGGCCAACTTTGTAGGGAACAAAAGGAAGGCAATCCGTGATAGTTGGATAGGCTGGCGAGGGAAAAAAGTAGCACAGGCGTTGACCCAAAAATATCAATTAATTCCTGCTGAAAAGAAAGTTTTGGCCTTAACTAATCTGGAATCTTTAAATACAGAAGAAGCCACCCGCTATGATATTTATCACGCGATTCAGGACAAATTACCCCACGCCCGAAGCCTCTCAGGGTTGGCTGATAGTCTGATGAAACTAGGGATCGATACACAGTATAAGTATAAATCAGGTACCAAAGAATTACAGGGAATCAGCTTTAAGAAGGGACTCTATTGCATCAAAGGAAGTAAGGTAGACCGTAAATTTTCTATAGCCGGACTACAGAAATTGATTGCAGAGAACAATAAGAAGCAGGTACAAAAACGGAAAATTGGGAGAGGAATACGATGAGCTGTTGTTATTATTACCGGGGATCGCTGCCGCGGGCTTGCCCTTTGTCCAGGATGATTTTTGCAGCATTTGTCCGCTGCTGAGCGGTGTAGGAAAAATCATCTTGGACAAAGCGCATGCCCTTACAATAATTGGATGAAAATATCCAACAAATAAAGGATTTAAAGTTCTTCAACTCTTTTATAGAAGTCAGAGAGAGAGATGCCAAAATATTTACAAAGTGCAGCGAGTGTGCTGACAGTAGGATTAGCTTTAGCCGTTTCTATTCGGCCAACATGTATATTTGTATCGTTATAAACTTCTTCTTGGCTAACGTCTTTAGCGTCACGTAATTCCTTGAGAACCGCGGCTATTCCCTTTAAAAGTTTATTATTTCTTATTTGCTTCGCCATCTTCTACAAGATGAGGCGAAATAATTTTCTGAATAATGACGAATATGTCATTATTTTATTTATTTTCGTGTCGTCAATTAAAAACCGATAACCTGATTTTTAAAAAACGCTTTATGAATAAATATTGATAGAACTGATTTTACTTATAAAGTAAAATCAATATTTTTGCGATTCTTCAATAAAATAATTTGAAGCAATTCGCTTTTACCTTGCTATAGAAACGTAGGAAATTTCAGAACACAGGGTGATAAGTGGATGGCTCATGCTATAAAGGCGTGGGCCAACTTAT
>NZ_DATCVJ010000837.1:0-1629 GCF_036566945.1 Chitinophaga sp.
TATCGATCCCGAAATAGAGACTCGCCAAGTAAATAACTTAAAGGACTTTAAGAAAAGCCGGGACTTGACTAGAGTAAATTCTGAGCTAAGTAAATTGCAAAAAAATGCAGAAAAAGAACAGGAGAATCTTATGCCTCATATCATCTCAGCAGTAAAAGCTCATGTTACACTGGGAGAAATAAGTGAAGTTTTTGTTGACATATTTGGAAGATACGAACCAAAATTCTCTTTTTAGAGGTGAAATGGAATAAGAGTTGATCATGTTGCAATAGCAGTGAACAACGTAGCCGAGGCGTTAAAGAACTATGAAAAGATCCTAAAAATTGATAAAGTTGACATTGAAGACGTTCCTACAGAAAGGGTCAAAGTAGCCATTTTGAAATTGCAAGATACTCGAATAGAATTGATGGAGCCCACTGCAGATGACAGTCCAATAAAAAAATTCTTGACGGATCGTGGAGAAGGAATACACCATATAGCCGTTACTGCAGATGATATTGAAAATGATGTTGAGAGAGCAATTGCCAACGGAACTCGAATGATTGGAAATATTAGAACCGGGTCGTATGGCAGGAAAATAACTTTCATACATCCAAAATCAATGAATGGGGTTTTAACGGAATTCTGTCAAGCACTACCTGAATGTAAAGACTAGAGCAAAGAATAGAGGAATGAGTAAACCAGAATTACACGCCCTTACTTGCTATAGTCTATACTCATTTGTCAACTGATTCAAGTCTACTTGCGAGTTATCAGTTATGAACAGCGGAGAGTGCTATACAAAATTATTATACAAGTCGCGATACAAATGTCTTTGTAAAGTCGTCAGTATGCATCTTGCCACCCATATCTATTGTTTTTATGTTCTCATTGAGGAGACTCATTAATGTTTTTTCTATTTTCCTTCCCAAGTCCATTAGGGATTCTTGATCATTATTCTTATTTTTATCAGCTAGCCATTCGAACATCATCTTAATTGATAAGAACATTGAAGATGGATTAGCAATATTCTTGGTTGCAATATCAAATGCTGCACCATGGACTGGTTCAAATATGGCGAATCTTTTTCCGATATTACCTGCAGGTGCCAATCCCAGACCGCCTACAACCTGTGCTGCCTCATCTGACAGGATGTCACCAAACAGATTTGTTGTCAGAATTACATCAAATTTTTCTGGATTTCTAATCAAATTCATAGCGCATGCATCAACATAAGATTCACTGAATTCGACATCAGGGTATTTTTTTGCAACATCCTTACTAATTCTGGAAAACATAGTATCTCCTAATCTCATAACGTTTGACTTGTGAACACAAACAACCTTTTTCTGCTCATTTTTGACACCTCTCCTTACTGCTTCTTCAAACGCGTACTCTGCAATTTTTCTCGACGCCTCTGCAGTTGTTAGTCGTATGCCTACCACTGCATCATCTCCTATCGGAAATTCCCAGCCCAGGTAAACATCTTCGGTATTTTCTCTGACAATCACTAGATCCACTGAGGGATAAAGAGATTTTACATTAGGGTATGATTTCGCGGGTCTTATGTTGGCATACAAGTCAAAATATCGCCTAAGAACAAGAATTACATCTGCTGCATGTTCCCCCACGGGTGCCTTCAAACAAACC
>NZ_DATCVJ010000838.1:0-2584 GCF_036566945.1 Chitinophaga sp.
TATACTGATTTAGATGATTTTCCGGATTTTTACTCTTATGATTTCTTGTGATTAAAAGATTAGGGGAGATATAAGCGAAATTCGCTTATATCTCCCCTAATCTTTTTTAAATCTTCCAAAATCAAAAAACAAAAATCCGGAAAATCATCTAAATCAGTATAATCCTGAACAAAGACAAAAAATCGCGTGATCTCTAGTATATCTTATTCAGTGCATCCACATAGGCGTGAACGGAGGCGTTCACGATATCGGTAGAAATACCGAAGCCATAATAGGACTGACCGTTATGTTTTACACGCATATTTACTTTGCTCACATCATCGCTTCCTCCGCGCATGGACTGTATATTAAATTCGTCCAGTTCAATATCATCTTTGATAATATCGTGGATAGCGTTGATAGTCGCGTTTACCGGACCATTACCTGCGGCACTGGCTTCTCTTTCTTCACCGTTGATACGCAGTCTTACGGTGGCCATCGGACGAAGCGGATCGCCGCAAACCACCTGTAGTAATACTACTTTAATGGCGTTTTCTTCATACGTTTTGGCATCTCCATCGCCCATCAGTTCCAGCAGATCGGCATCGCTGATTTCTTTTTTGGTATCGGCCATAAGCAGGAAGCGTTCGTATACTTCGTCTACGTTTACGCGTTCCAGGTTGTAGCCCAGGCGGGACAGGTGATGTTTCAGCGCATGACGGCCACTGCGGGCAGTCAGGATGATAGAGTTGGAATTGATCCCTACGTCTTCCGGATTCAGGATTTCGTAGTTTTCGCGATGTTTCAGCACGCCATCCTGGTGAATACCGGAGCTATGTGCAAATGCGTTACGGCCAACAATTGCTTTGTTAGGCTGTACCGGCATGTGCATCATGGTTTCTACCAGGTTACTGATTTCGTAAATTCCTTTGGAATTGATCTGGGTATGATAGCCCAGTGCATGATGCGTTTTCAGGATCATGGCTACTTCTTCCAGGGAGGTATTACCGGCACGTTCGCCGATACCGTTAATGGTACATTCTACCTGGCGGGCGCCATTGATCACACCGGCAATGGTGTTGGCGGTAGCCAGTCCGAGATCATTATGGCAATGCACCGAAATGATGGCTCTGTCGATATTGGATACGTGATCTACCAGGTATTTGATTTTAGCACCATACTGATCGGGCAGGCAATAGCCATTGGTATCAGGGATGTTGACGGTGGTGGCACCGGCGGCAATCACGGCTTCGATCATACGGGCCAGGTATTCGTTATCCGCGCGGCCTGCATCTTCTGCATAAAATTCAATATCATCGGTAAACTTGCGGGCATACTTTACAGCGGCTACGGCGCGCTCCAGTATTTCATCGCGGGTGCTGTTGAATTTATATTTGATGTGCATATCGGAAGACCCGATACCCGTATGTATGCGGCCACGTTTTGCAAAACGTAGCGCATCTGCGGCTGCATCTATATCTTTGGTATTAGCACGGGTTAACGCGCAAATAACGGGTTCTGTAACGGCTTTGGAAATTTCCACCACGCTCTGAAAATCGCCGGGGCTGGAAATAGGAAAACCTGCTTCGATAATATCTACGCCTAATGCTTCGAGTTTCTTTGCTACCTCAATTTTTTCTACGGTCGTCAGCTGACAACCGGGGACCTGTTCTCCATCACGCAAGGTGGTATCAAAGACGTATACACGATTTTTATCCATGATAAGTGTAATAATTTTGTTGAATGATTAATTCAGATTCTCTAATACTTTGGCGCCCATGGCGTCGGTACCCATAATGCAGTCGTTAACGGTATGTTTGTTAGCGATGTCCATGGTTCTGAAACCTTGTCTGAGTGTAGCTTCTACCGCTTTAATCACTCTTTGTGATTCTGTTTTCAGACCAAAAGAAATGTCGAGCATGAGGGCAGCGGATAAGATAGAAGCCAGCGGATTGGCAATACCTTTACCGGCGATATCATGAGCAGAACCGTGAATTGGCTCGTAAAAACCAATGCTGTCACCTACAGAGGCAGATGCCAGCATCCCCATAGAACCCGCTATCTGAGAAGCTTCGTCGGTGAGGATATCACCAAACAGGTTGCCGGTTACCACTACATCAAAGCGTTTAGGATCTTTGATCAGTTGCATCGCAGCGTTGTCGATGAACATATGTTCTGTTTCCACATCCGGATATTCTTTGGCAACTTCCTGTACCACTTCTCTCCAGAGACGGCTGGCTTCCAGTACGTTTGCTTTATCTACGGAGCAAAGTTTTTTGCGGCGGGTGCGTGCTGCATCGTATGCTTTGCGGGCAATTCTTTCCACTTCATAGCGGTGATAGATCATCAGATCGGAAGCGGTGTTACGGTCGGCAGTCCTGATCTTTTCACCGAAATACACGTCGCCGGTCAGCTCACGGAAAAAGAGGATATCTGACCCACGTAATATTTCCGGCTTAATGCTGGATGCTTCCAGCAGTTCATCAAATAGTTTTATCGGGCGAAGATTTGCATACAATCCCAGTTCTTTCCTGATCTTCAGCAATCCCTGTTCTGGTCTTACTTTCAGTGTAGGATCGTTGTCGTATTTAGCATGACCGATAGC
>NZ_DATCVJ010000839.1:0-4880 GCF_036566945.1 Chitinophaga sp.
AATTCGTAATTCGTAATTCGTAATTCCATTCTTCTTATGGAACTACATATCGCCAAAGATCCTGCACAACTGAGTGAAAACGTAGCTGCATGGATCAGCAACTACATACTGGAAGTATTACAAACACAGGAGCGTTTTACCTTTGTATTGTCCGGCGGCAACACTCCCAAACAATTGTATAGCCTGTTGGCCAAAGCCCCTTACAACATGGTCATCCCATGGGAAAGAATACATTTTTTCTGGGGAGATGAAAGAGATGTGCCGTTTGACGATGAACGCAATAATGCCCGCATGGCTTACCTGGAGCTGTTGAATAAAGTAGGGGTTAATCCTGAAAACATCCACGTGATGCGTACAGACATAGGTCCGGAAGCATCTGCGGCGGAGTATGAGAAAACATTAAAATCATATTTCGGAAAGGAAGATACCACTTTTGACCTGGTATTATTGGGTATGGGAGATGATGGACATACACTGTCCCTGTTTCCCGGTACGCCCGTTGTACAGGAACAAAAAGCCTGGGTAAAAGCATTCTTCCTGGAAGCGCAGAACATGTACCGCATTACCTTAACCGCACCGGTAGTCAATAAAGCTGCCTGCGTGTTATTTCTTACTACCGGCGCCAATAAAGCCATTACATTGAAAAATGTAATTGAAGGCACATTCGATGCCGATAAATTCCCGTCTCAACTTATCAGACCGGAAGAAGGTGAATTGCACTGGTTTGTAGACGAAGCCGCCGCCGGCGCAATGGAAATCTGATCTGGAGCTAAAAGCTTAAGGCATAAAGCAAAAAGCTATTATAGCGAAGACATAAGCGATAAAAATTTAGCTTTATCTGCCTATGTCTTCGCTATAATAGCTTTTTGCTTTATGCTTTCCGCTTTCTGCTCTCCTTTTCAGCTATTTTCTGTAGCTTGTGTATCGTAACAACAACGATGAGATTATGTTTGATAAGCCCTTATTTGACGCACACCTGCATATCATTGATCGCCGCTTTCCATTGCAGCCTAATGAAGGATATTTGCCAGCGGATTTCTCCGTTGCCGACTATCAGCAAAAGGTGGCATCCCTGAATGTACAGGGTGGCGCAGTGGTATCAGGTTCCTTCCAGGGATTTGATCAGGCGTATTTGCTGGACGCATTAAAGCAGCTGGGACCCGGTTATGTTGGTGTTACACAGATTCCTGCCAACACCACCGACGAAGAAATCATTGCCCTCCACAATGCAGGCGTACGTGCTGTTCGGTTTAATGTGCAACGCGGTGGTTCTGAAAGTGTAAAATTCCTGGAACAATTAGGATTACGTGTATACGAACTCGTGAAATGGCATGTGGAATTGTATGTAGACTCCCGGCAACTACCAGGCTTATCTACCACACTGCATAAATTACCGGCAGTTGTGATTGATCACCTCGGACTATCTAAAGCAGGATTTAAATACTTATTGCCATTGGTAGAAAAAGGAGCCAGGGTGAAGGCCACTGGTTTCAGTCGTTGTGATTTTGATGTGTTAACCGCTATGCGTCAGATCACCGCCATCAATGCCGGTGCCTTATTATTTGGTACAGATCTTCCTTCTACCCGCGCTCCCAGACCTTTTGCTGTAGCAGATCTGCAGTTAATCGTTAATAATTTTCCGGCAGATATTGCTGCTAAAATATGCAGGGAAAATGCATTGGCATTGTATAAACCGTAAATGCAGCGTAGGGGATCGCCTTCGGCGATTGTCTTTGTTCAGGATTATACTGATGTAGATGATTTACAGGATTTTGATAATGTTTTAATTTTATAAAAGATTAGGGGAGATAGAAGCGGATCGCTGCTATCTCCCCTAATCTTTTAATCCTGCAAAATCATCAAAAAAAATCTGGAAAATCATCTACATCAGTATAATCCTGAGCAAAGACAAAAACTCGCGCTATCCCCAGTTATCAATCCCCACCATCTCCATTTCTTTTTTCAGATGTTCCGGCATTTGCCCGTTCAATAAAGCTCCCGGCGCTGTACTCGGATAAATTTCTTCAAAAGTTTTCACCTGGTTCATAAATACACGGCGGAAAATATGTTGCCGGGTGATATCATGCGGATCGCGTAAACCGGCTGCCCCAGCCAGTTCTATGGCACTCTCAATGGTGTCGCGGTGATAATTGGCGACCCGGTGTTTTTTATCATCAACTACCAATCCGGCAGATAACCATTTGTCTTGTGTGGCTACACCGGTAGGACATTTATTAGTATTACATACCAGTGCCTGAATACATCCCAGCGCCATCATCATGGCACGGGCACTGTTGCAGGTATCGGCGCCCAACGCCATCGCGCGAAGCATATGGTAGCCGGTCAGTATTTTTCCTGAAGCAATGAGTTTCATATGATGACGGATATTGAAGCCCGTCAGCGTATCGTGCACAAAAGAAAGTCCATCCATGAGCGGCATTCCTACGGAGTTGGAGAATTCAGGCGGCGCGGCGCCTGTGCCACCTTCTCCGCCATCTACTGTAATAAAATCCGGATAGATATCTGTTTCTACCATCGCTTTACAGATCGCGTAAAACTCACGTGGCTGACCTATGCAAAGTTTGAAACCAACAGGTTTGCCCTTGCTCAATTCCCGCAGGCGCTGTATAAACAACATCATTTCCCTTGGGCTGCTAAAAGCTTTATGATAAGGAGGAGAGAATACAGTGGTATAGGGTTTCACATGACGGATAGCTGCAATTTCCGGTGTGTTTTTGGCAGCCGGTAAGATGCCTCCATGGCCCGGTTTGGCGCCCTGTGAAATTTTTAATTCGATCATTTTAATCTGCGGCAATGCACTTTTTTCTGCAAAAAGACTATCAGAAAAATTACCATCTTCTTCCCGGCAACCAAAATAACCGGTACCTATCTGCCAGATAATATCGCCACCCTGTTTCAGGTGAAAATCACTAATGCCCCCTTCGCCCGTGTTATGTGCAAAGTTCCCGATTTTGGCGCCCCCATTTAATGCCTGTACCGCGTTGGAACTAAGCGATCCGTAACTCATGGCGCTCACGTTCAGGATGCTGCCGGAATACGGTTGTTTACAGTCTTTCCCTCCAAATACTACACGGGGATCTTTCTCCAGGTTATCAAAATTCTGTGGCTGAATAGAATGTGCCATCCACTCATAGCCTTCTGCATACACATTGAACTGGGTGCCAAAAGGCTGTGAATCCAATTCCCGCTTGGCCCGCTGATAAATTGTGGAACGATCCACGCGGTTGATCGGGCTGCCATCAATATCACTCTCCACAAAATACTGGTAAATCTTTGGCCGTAATGCTTCCATCCAGTAACGTGCACGCCCTACCACCGGGTAGTTACGGATGATGGCATGTTTTGTTTGAAACATATCCAATACGCCCATTACCACAATCGGTACTACGAAGATCAACAACCAGAATACCCAGGGGAAAAATAAGCCTAAGCCGATAACAATCGCTAAGCTTATACATGAAAATCCGATAAATGCTTTAACCATGGACTATGATTTTTGTGATTTTTTGATGCCCTCCATGAAAGGAGGTTGTTGAATACTTCCTGATCTATTATCCTGCATTATCCTATAAAACTACTTAACGCAGGTCAGATAAATTTGTTAAATCTGTTTTATCTCAGGAGGGAATCAAGGCCCGCTTATCCCCAAAATGAGGGGTAGTTAAATTAATCACGGCCAGTTTTTAAATTATTTTATTATCTTTCAAAATAAGCCAATTTTATAATCAATCCACAACATGAAAAGATACAATTATCTTGGTAAGTTGATAGCAACGGGCATGCTCTTGTTCAGTACTGTAGCAGGTGTACTGGCACAGCAATCCCCTTACGATGTTTCACGCCTGAAAACAAGTTGGGAAGTGGTAGAAAACCACTACCAGGGGAAGGACAACTTCCTGTCGGCCTTTACTTTTGTGAATACCGCCAACAAGCCATTTCCGGCTAAAGGATGGCAACTGTATTTCAATTTTATAAGGATGGTAGCACCGGGCGAATTGCCAGGTCATGTGAAAGTAGAACATATTAATGGAGACCTGTATCGTTTTACGCCAGCAGATGGTTTTAATGGCATTGCTCCGGGCGACTCTCTCAAACTCGGCATCACCGGCGATGCCTGGGCAGTAAATTTTACAGATGCTCCTGCCGGTTTGTATATCGTTTGGGATGCACAACCGGAAAAAGGGATAGCGATTAAGGAGTATAGTATTCGTCCTTCTACTACCGCTAAACAGCTGATGCGCTATCCCGGCGATAAAACGGCGGTGGTAACGCCAACGGATATATTTAAACAGAATGCCGCCATAAAAGATATTCCGGTAGCACAGTTGCCATTGGTGTTTCCTACGCCGGTATCTTATACCGCTACTGGTAATAACCTGGTGCTGACTGCATTTCCGGTAATTAAAGCAGATCCGCAGTTGTCTGCCAGCGCTAATGTGCTGAAAGAAGACCTGCAATTGTTGTTAGGTAAACGTGCGCAGGGCACAGTCCCCGTTGAATTGACCTACGATGCTGCCCTGGCAGGTAAAACCGCAGAAGGATATAGTTTGAAGGTAAGTGCACAGGGGATAGTTATCAAAGCCGGCTCCGAGGCGGGCGCTTTTTATGCGATTCAGTCCCTGAAAACACTGATTGCTCCTGCAGCCTGGTCAGGCGTACAAAAATCTATCACCATTCCCGGCGTAGAAGTAACAGATGATCCCCGTTTCGGTTATCGTGCTTTTATGATAGACGTAGCCCGCAACTTTCACAACAAACGTGACCTGTTGCGCATACTCGACCTGATGGCCCTGTATAAATTAAACGTCTTACACTTCCACTTCAGTGATGATGAAGGCTGGCGTGTAGAAATACCTTCA
>NZ_DATCVJ010000840.1:0-7310 GCF_036566945.1 Chitinophaga sp.
ATGTTTAACGTTCGGCAAGATAATGTAAAATAAGGCCTCCCCCTCCACCACCCGATAAAATAATGACCCCACACCTGAAACTAATTTCCTACCTTTGTAAGGTAAACTTATAACTTTACCTTACAAACAATGACTACCAGGCAATCCGATATACTGGCCGCCCAACTCCGGCCACTGCTGGCAAGACTCAACCGGAAACTGCGCAAGCTCTCGCCGGCAAATGAACAGCTGTCGCAAAGTGAACGCTCCGTACTTGTGCTGCTGGATCAACACCAGCAACTGCTCTCTGCGGAGCTGGCGGTCATGGAAAAAATGACGCCCCAATCGATGGGGCAATTGTTACAGCACCTGGCGGCACTCGACTTAATCACCCGCACTCCTTCTGACAGCGATAAACGGAAAATACATATTTCGTTGTCGGCTGCCGGCAAAGAACGAATTCAAAAAGTAAGACGGGAACGCGACGAGTGGTTGAGTAAGGCCATTGCCAGTGTATGTACCAAAGAAGAGCAGGCCCTCCTGCAGGCAGTCCTGGCTCCTTTAGCCAAGGTGGTGGATTATGAGTAAAAGTGACGACAAAAAATGAACATCAGTACTTTCAACGCATTTAAAAGCCGCAACTACCGGTTATATTTCAGTGGTCAATCCATCTCCCTGATAGGTACCTGGATGCAGAAAACCGCCGTGAGCTGGGTGATCTACTCCCAGACCCATTCCAAGTTCATGCTGGGACTCACCCTTTTCGCCAGCATGTTTCCGTCGTTTGTTTTTTCCTTTTTAGGTGGTGTGGCATCCGACCGGTATAATCGCTATAAGCTGTTATTAATAACACAGGTCGCCTCCATGATACAGGCACTGTTGCTCACCATACTCATTTACTTCCGGAACTATTCGGTGTGGGAAATCATTGCCCTGAGCGCGTTTCTGGGCCTTATCAACGCATTTGATGTACCAGCCAGGCAATCACTGGTGTATGAAATGGTAGACAATAAAACCGACCTCCCCAATGCACTGGCACTGAATTCTTCCATGGTCAATCTTTCCCGGCTGATTGGTCCGGGTATAGCAGGACTGGCACTGGAAAAGTTCGGGGAAGACATTTGCTTCGGCTTAAATGCGATTAGTTTTATTGCAGTGATAGGTTCCCTGCTGCGCATGAAACTACCCGCATATACGCCTAAAATACGCACTAAAAACATAGCAGGAGAACTGAAAGAAGGAATGACCTATATCCGTGAAACGCCGGCCATTTCTTTGATATTACTAACGCTGGCTTCCGTAAGCCTGCTGGTACTGCCGTACACCACGCTGATGCCGGTATACGCAAAAGATATTTTTAAAGGCACCGCTTCCACCTTTGGGGTGATAGACAGTGCCATCGGACTGGGTGCCTTTTGTGGCGCTATTTTCCTCGCATCGCTGAAACCAGGAAAAAATCTTCGAAAAATTCTGGCCATCAACACGGTGATTTTCGGCGCCGGCCTGGTATTGTTTTCCCACTCCACCTACTACCCCATTGCGCTGGTATTTGCTACCCTCGCAGGTTTTGGGATGATGTCGCAGATCACCATCAGCAACACCCTCATTCAAACCACCGTAGATCCGGCGATGCGTGGACGCGTAATCAGCTTTTATGCCATGGCATTTTTTGGTATGCAGCCACTCGGCGGATTGCTGGTAGGCGCCCTATCGCAACTCATTGGTACACCCAATACCGTACTGCTGCAGGGCCTTATCACCATCGGTATTGGAGGCTTGCTTTTCAGGCGACTGCACGTTGGGCAGCCACTGGAATTAACAGTCAACACCTGAGTGGATTATAGTTACTCCTCTCCAAAATGATCATCCTCACCAGCGATAAACGCAGTGTCTTCTGCTGAAACAAAAATGCGATGATCCGTTTCCGTTATATACCCGCAGCAAAAGATACCAAACGACAATAAGCAGCCTCAGCCTGCTTAACAGCCTATCAGAAGTTGCCCATACTTTTCGGTTTGGTAAATTAATTTTACTACTTTTAAATTTATGAAAGACACACTCCTATTCCTGACACCATCTGAAGAAACAGGCCGGTCCCTATTATTACGTCACCGCCCTACCTGTTAACAGTATAAAATTCACCTGCCATTATTATTGAGACAAACAACATTCAGATAGATGAACACATCGTTTAAAAAAAATTTACTCGTCAGTTACGGCACTTCTCTTTTTTTATTAATTATCAGTTCCATTGCCTCTTTTATGAGCATCCACAACTTGCTGGAAAGCCAGGATTGGGTGAATCATACTAACCAGGTGATTACTAAGTTAGGCAATGTGCTCTCCGTGCTGAAAGATGGAGAAACAGGGCAGCGCGGCTTTTTACTCAGCGGACAGGCAGAGTTCCTGGAACCATATAATACCGCGAATCAAAAAGCAAATCAGTTGATGGATGAAGTCAAGGACATGACCCTCGACAACCCCGTTCAACAACAGGCGATTGAACAACTAAGGGATATTTCCAATAAAAGACTCGTACAATTACAACGCCTCATCGACGATAAAAAAGCAGGTACGCCCCCTGCACTGGAAGATTTAAGACTGGGGAAGGCACAGATGGATGAGTCCCGGAAACTGGTGCAACAAATGCAGGACCGGGAACAGGTGCTTCTCAACGGACGCACCAGCACGGTGAGTAAGTTTGCTTCGTATACTTCTATCCTGATATTACTCGCTTCTCTATTAGCCATCCTGGTCACCATCGTGTCGTTTTTGCGGGTGAACAGCGACTTCGACAAAAGGGCACAACTACAAAAGGAGCTGATACAGAAAGATGAGGAAACCACCCACCGCATCCATCTTATTCAAAACATCGCCGACAAAGTTTCAGACGGTGATTATAAGATCCGTGTAGGCGATGAAGGCAAAGATGTACTGGGCGCATTATCCGGCGCACTGAATAAAATGGCCGCCTCGCTGGAATTTTCTTTTACCAGTTTATCCGATAAAGAATGGCTACAGGCCGGCATTGCCGCCCTGAATGAAAAAATGATCGGGGAAAAAGATCTGGGCGCACTCACACAACAAGTTGTTGAATATCTCACCCATTATACCAACTCCCCGGCAGGCGTATTTTACCTGCAGGAATCGGAAAATACCTTATCTCTTGCTGCCAGCATAGGACTGAATAAAAATAATATCAGGAAAGAAATATTATTTGGAGAAGATATCGCCGGACAAAGTGCGCTATCGGGCAGGGAAATCCTGTTGAAAAAAGTAGCATCTGCCACCATGGTGGTGGACTATTCAGGCGGCAGTCTCCAACCGGATAGTATCATTGCCTTGCCTGTTTTTCACGAGAGAATATTAAAAGGCGTGATTGAAATCGCCTCCCTGCAAGCTTATACGGCAGTTACAGTCGAGTTCCTGAAAGCCGCCATGTTCAATATCGGCATAGCCATCAACAGCGCCCAGGATCACCAGCGTATGCAGGTGCTGCTGGAAGAAACACAGGCGCAATCAGAAGAATTACAATCCCAGCACAATGAGCTGGAAAATATCAATGCAGAACTGGAAGCCCAGTCGCAGCGATTACAGGCATCAGACGAAGAGCTGCGTGTACAACAGGAAGAACTGCAGGAAGCCAACCAGGAACTGGAAGAGAGAAGCCGTTTGCTGGAAGACAGCAATGCACTTATCCTGGAACGCAACCTGGAAATACAAACCAAGGCAGAAGAACTTGCGCTGACCACAAAATACAAATCAGAATTTCTGGCGAACATGTCGCATGAACTGCGTACACCATTAAATTCTATCTTACTGCTTTCCCGTCTTTTATCTGAAAACCATGACGCCAACCTCACCAACGAACAAATAGAATACGCCGGCGTGATTCAAAGCTCCGGCAACGGCCTCCTTACGCTGATCGATGAAATTCTGGACCTCTCAAAAATTGAGTCAGGCAAAATGGAGCTGGACTATAACTTCGTTACCCTGGAAGAAATTGGGGAAGAAATGAAATCCCTCTTCGAGCCACTGGCAATAGATAAAGGTATTTCATTTGTAGTGGAACTGGATCCAGTGCTACCTAAAATGATAGAAACAGATCATTTACGCCTGCAACAAATTCTGCGCAACTTGATTTCAAACGCGCTGAAGTTTACGGCACGCGGCACAGTAATGTTACAGATCACTTCCACCTCTCCCGGAATATCCTTTGCAGTAAAAGATACCGGCATCGGTATTATCAAAGATAAACAGCTCACCGTATTCGAAGCCTTCCAACAGGCCGACGGATCTACCCGCAGAAAATATGGTGGCACCGGCCTGGGACTTTCCATTAGCCGTGAACTGGCCAAACTGCTGGGCGGCGAAATTTACCTGGAAAGCGAAGAAGGAAAAGGCAGCACCTTTACGCTGACCATTCCATTGGAAAAAGACACAGTGCAGTTAAACCCTGTCGAATTTACAACGCCGACTGAGAAAGCTGTTTTCAAAGAACCCAAATACGTATCGCCCCGCATTCCGGCAGCCATACCAGACGACAGAGATCAGATCAATCCCGGCGATAAAATCATCCTGATCATTGAAGATGATACCGGCTTTGCACTGTCCCTGCTGAATTACACGCGCCAAAGCGGCTACAAAGGCATTGTGGCCGTACGCGGCGACGAAGGCGTAGCACTGGCCCAACAGTTCCTGCCACTAGGCATTTTACTGGATATTGAACTCCCCGTGAAAAGCGGTTGGGAAGTAATGGAAGAACTGAAAACCCATTCCGCTACCCGACCAATCCCTGTTCATATTATGTCGTCGCATGAAGTGAAACACCGGAGTCTTTCCCGTGGAGCGGTCGACTTTATCAATAAGCCCGTAGCCATTGAAAAACTCGGCGAAGTATTTCAGAAAATAGAACTGGCTCTCAGTCGTTATCCTAAAAAAGTACTGATTGTAGAAGAAAATAAAAAGCATGCACAGGGACTCGCCTATTTCCTCGAAAGTTTTGACATCTCTACAGAGATCAAAAACACGGTAGGCGAAGGATTAAAAGCCCTCAACCGCAATGAAGTGGACTGTGTGATCCTCGACATGGGCATCCCCACCCAGGGATCTTATGATGTACTGGAAGATGTGAAAAAGACACCCGGTTTTGAAAATTTGCCTATCATCATTTTTACCGGCAAAAATTTATCAAATGTAGAAGAATTCCGCATCAAGCAATATGCAGATTCTATTGTGATCAAAACTGCTCACTCCTATCAGCGCATCCTCGATGAAGTATCCCTGTTCCTTCATCTTGTGGAAACCAATAAAAAAGAAGCCGGTAACTCCCAGTACAAAAAAATGAAAGAGCTCAGTGAAATACTGAAAGATAAAACCGTGCTCGTAGCAGATGATGATGTACGCAACATTTTCTCGCTCACCAAATCACTGGAAGCCTACGGCCTGAAGGTATTGTCTGCCATAGATGGAAAAGAAGCCCTCCATCAGTTGCAGGAAGGACCTAAAGTAGATCTGGTACTCATGGACATGATGATGCCCGAAATGGATGGCTATGAGTCTACCAGCCGGATCCGGGAAATACCGCAGTACAAAACCCTGCCTATTATAGCCGTTACCGCCAAAGCCATGACCGGCGACCGCGAGAAATGTATTAATGCCGGGGCCTCCGATTACATTACCAAACCGGTAGATGTGGATCAGCTGATTTCGTTATTACGGGTATGGTTGTATGAATAAACAGGGGCAATCCACTTTATATGAACTAATTGTTACCGCCTGAGGGATTTTGCTTTTTCAAACGAATACATAATAGCACCATTCATTTAACTTAAACGCGTTATGTACAATTTTATCCCTGGAAAAGCATTCCTGCTGTTGGTAGCCGGCTCCCTGCTAACGATGGCCTGTAAAAAAAACAAGGACACCAAGCCGGAGCCCTCGCAGAAATACGGACAGATAGCCGGCACCTGGCAACAAAAAGACATCGTTTTTGCCGTGTCGGTGAAGCTGGGCGGACAAAATATTCCGGCCGGTACCAGCATTCTTCCGCTGGCGCCACTGCTGGGCCCTGCCGGCGCTTTATTTACCTGCACCAAAACAAACACCTACCAATTCGGGTCAGATGGCAACTTTAGCATCGACGGCTGCACGGAGCTGATCCTGCCTACTGCCGGTAACGCCGGTACCTGGAAACTGGATGTACACGATGCGGTATTTCTGCTGACTTCCCAAAAGGGTGACAACGATCCGCACTGGATAGAAAATGTAAGCGACTCGGCCCTCGATTTGTCCATTACAGTGACCATTCCGGGCGTAGCAACGGCGCCTTTGATATTGAAACTGAAGAAGTAAGGAAAGGGGAAAATAACAATAATATAATCAGTAATTCCTTGTATCTTGTTTAGGTCCATTAGATATTTGCGATCATTATGGAAAGTATCGTACAGGATATAAAGAATGGAAATATCGAAAGTTTTAAAATGATATATCAACAATATCATACAAAACTTTATTTCTACGTATTGAAATGTACACACTCTGTTTACCTGTCTGAAGAAACAGTACAGTTATCTTTCATACTACTTTGGGAAAGAAGAGAAAAACTATCAACAAATTTTAATATCTCTGCACAACTATTTCGTATAGCCAAGAGCGTGATGACAGACCTTTTGCGCAAGCAGCAGGTCAGGAACAGACACACCGAATCGATGGTCCGGGAAACGCCGGACTGGCATATGGAAACAGACCTGACCGTGAAAGAAGAATTAAAGCGGGTATATAACAGCATTGAACAATTATCTCCCATCAGGAAAAATGTGTTTAAACTAAGCCGCTTTGAAGGACTTCCACATAAAGAGATCGCCAAACAGTTATCCATCTCCCCAAAAACAGTTGAAAATCACATTGTACGGGCTATCCGGCAGTTAAAAGACTCCCTGTTGTTATTACTCATCACGATGATATCCCATTTCCTCTGACCTCTTTTCTTCTTCCAATATTTACAAATTGTTAAGCAGTGAGGGATTTGCTGTTTTCAAACGAATACATAGATATGAATCATCCAGCAACATTACTTGAAAAGTTTTTCCGGGGCGAATGCAATGAATCAGAAAAGCAGGCGGTCACCGCTTATTTCGCGGAGCATCCGGAAGCTTTACAGCACTGGTTAACGGAAGATAGCTGGCATTCATTTCACCCGGACAATGCGTTACCAGCAGCCATTTCCGATAAAATGCTGGCTGTTATAGAAAGTCGTACGTATCAACAAAAAAGAGTCAACACGATTGATTATAAATGGATCGCTGCCGCTGCAATACTAGGCGTGGCGG
>NZ_DATCVJ010000841.1:0-2371 GCF_036566945.1 Chitinophaga sp.
CCAGGAAATGTTTTCGTATATCCTTTTTCGTGGTCATGCCATTAAAGTATGCAGCGAGGATGTCAACAACTGTGCCTGTTGCTCCACAAATGCCTTATCTACATGTTCTGACAGCGGGATGCGGCCAATTTGCGGGTAACCACTCCATTTCACAATATCGGCTTCATTGCTATGTTCAACACCGCTAAAAACCCAACCAATAACGGGAACGCCTGTATGTTGCAGCATACGCGCAGTGAGCAGTGCATGGTTAATACTTCCCAGGTAGTTCTGTGCCACTATCACCACCCTGGCCTTCAATGCCACTATGAGATCCAGGGTAAAAACGGATTCATTAACGGGCACCATCAGCCCTCCTGCCCCTTCTATCACCAGGGCGCGCCGGGCAGGCTGGTATTGGTCTGCCAGCGCCAGGATCTCCGTTACATCTATCGTCGTATTTTCCAGTCTCGCTGCCAGATGCGGGGAGGCAGGCGCCTGCAGGCACCAGGCTTCCGGGTGACAAACTGACACCGTATTTGACAATAGCGCGCGTACCGCGTCGGTATCTGTACCTTCCATCAAACCGGTTTGTACAGGTTTCCAGTAATCTGCTGTCAACGATTCGGTAATACAGGCAGATGTGAGGGTTTTTCCTACGCCGGTACCGATACCGGTGATAAAAATTCGTTCACTCATCGGGGCAAAGATAATGAGAAAGTGCGGAGGGGATCGCCTTCGGCGATTGTCTTTTTCAGGATTAAATTGATTCTGATGATTTTGATGATTCTTTAAGTTTGTCTTATAACTATCCGTATTGCCTGTAAGAAGGACATAAAAGGGTATCTAAAAAACAATCATCAAAATCATCAAAATCAATTTAATCCTGAAAAAAGACAATCGCCGAAGGCGATCCCCTCCCCACCCTCCGCGTATCAACTCAATTCCGTATTTTCGTAACCATACAACCTCATTTTTTATGAAATACTGTGATAACATACTCGAAACGATCGGAAATACCCCCATGGTAAAGCTGCACCGGGTCACCGCTTCCCTCCCCTGCACGGTGCTGGCCAAGGTTGAATTTTTTAACCCCGGCAACTCTATCAAAGACCGCATGGCCGTAAAAATGGTGGATGTAGCAGAACAGAAAGGATTACTGAAACCTGGTGGCACCCTCATTGAAGGTACTTCCGGTAATACCGGTATGGGCCTGGCCCTGGCGGCCATTATCCGGGGATACAAATGTATTTTTACCACCACCGATAAACAATCCAAGGAAAAAGTAGATATCCTGAAAGCAGTAGGCGCAGAAGTAATTGTTTGTCCTACCAATGTGGAACCGGAAGATCCCCGCTCCTACTACTCCGTATCGAAAAGACTGGCTACCGAAGTTCCCAATTCCTTTTATGTGAATCAATACGATAATCTCGCTAACCGGGATGCACATTATGAACAAACCGGTCCGGAAATATGGGAACAAACTGAAGGAAAAATCACGCACCTCGTAGTGGCAACCGGCACTGGTGGCACCGTTACAGGTACCGGTAAATATCTGAAAGAAAAAAATCCGGACATACAGGTATGGGCCATCGACAGTTATGGTTCCCTGCTGAAAAAATATTTTGAAACCGGCGAACTGGATATGAGTGAGGTATATCCTTATATCACAGAAGGTATTGGCGAAGACTTTGTGCCGGAAAACTACGATATGAAGGTCATCGACAAGTTCGAAAAAGTAACCGATAAAGATGCTGCCGTGATGGCCCGCCGCATCACCAAAGAAGAAGGTATTTTTGTAGGCTACTCCGCAGGATCCGCCATTGCCGGCCTTTTGCAGCTCAAAGCAACACTGAAGCCAACAGATGTGGTGGTGGTCATTTTCCATGATCATGGCAGTCGCTATGTAGGAAAAATATATAATGATCAGTGGATGTTAGAACGTGGATTCCTGGATGTTAAAACCGTAAAAGATGTAGTGAATGGCCGCCGTAAACAGCCACTGGTAACCATTAACGCGGAAGAAAAAGTGAGCGAAGCCATTGCCCGCATGAAAAAATATGACATCGAGCATATCCCGGTTGAACAGGGCGGAGAAATTATCGGCGCCATTTCTGAAAATGGTTTATTCAATCGACTGATTGATGATGCCAACCTGAAAGATGCGCTGATTAAGGAAGTGATGCAGCCGTCCTTTCCGCTGGTAAGTCAGGATACGCCTATAGAAAAACTAACTGTTTATATCAACCGGGAAAATGGGGCGGTACTAACCAAAGATGATAGCGGCAATCACCACATTGTGACCAAGTATGATATTATCCAGGCATTAGGCAGATAGCCGTACTGTAATTTTTTTTTGTCTTCCCCAGGATTATACTGATTATACTGATTT
>NZ_DATCVJ010000842.1:0-5827 GCF_036566945.1 Chitinophaga sp.
AGTCTGATGCTGGCGCAGCGTATCCCCGCTACTATCACCGCCGTGGAACTGGACCCGGCGGCGGCGCAACAGGCCATGGCAAATTTCGCGGCATCTCCGTGGGCAGACAGGCTCTCCCTCACGCAAACGGACGTACGAAAATTAGAACATGAGGGGCCATATGATTTCATTATTACCAATCCGCCGTTTTATGAAAGCGCGCTAAAAAGCGGGCATGCACAGAAAGACCAGGCGATGCACGCCACTAACCTGAGTTACCAGGAGCTGATCAGGGCTATTGACAGGCAGTTGGCGCCATCTGGACAAGTTTCCGTACTCCTGCCTTATGCGGTTTTTGATACTTTCCGGGATTTGGCTGAAGTAGCCGGATTTCAACTACGGGAAGTGTTGTATATCCGGCAAAGTGTGAACCATGGCTTTTTCCGGACAGTAGGGATATTTGACCGGAGTAAGGGGAATACCACCGTAAAAGAGCTGGCGATACATGATGCCGACCGTGTGTATACAGATACCTTTGTTTCATTGTTGATGCCATATTACCTATATCTGTAGGTATTTACTATCTTGTGTTCCGCTATTTTATCCTAATCTATGTACAGAAGAATTGTTTGTTTCTGCCTGTTAGTGTTGTGTGCATTTACAGCTACGGCCCAGAAAGAAGTTTACCGATGGTATTTCGGCTATAATGCCGGTATCAACTTTAACACCACGCCCGCCTCGCTTCTCACCGATGGACAAACGTATACCCGTGAAGGGGTGGCCACTATTTGTGATGGCGCCACAGGTGACTTGTTATTTTATACAGAAGGAAGTACCATATGGAATGCCAAACACCAGATAATGCCTAATGGTACGGGGTTACAGGGAGATCCTTCCAGTTCTCAGTCTGGAGTGGTAGTGCCCTTTCCCGGCCATCCGGGACAGTATTACCTGTTTACCACCATGACCGACAAAGGATTTCGTTATAATCTGATAGATATGGCGTTAGACAATGGCATGGGGGATATTGTTCCCGGCACAAAAAATATAGCGTTGCTGAGTAATAACCTGAGTACGGAGAAAATAGGTGCTACCCGGCATTGTAACGGAAAGGATTTTTGGGTGATCACCCATGCGGTGGGCAGTGCTGATTATTACGTATACCTGGTTACATCTGCGGGTGTATCGGCGCCTACGGTGTATACCACGGGTTCGGTCATTCATTCCGGGGGCTGGGAAGAGGCAGGGGTGCTCAAATTTTCCGATGATGGGGGAACACTTGTGCATACTTTAGCGGCCCTGAAGCAAGGGCAAATGAGTAAGGTGGACCTTTTAAAATTCAATAATAGTACAGGCGTTATCAGTGCGCCGTTCGAGACACTTGATGTAATTTTTCCCTTAGGCTCGGATTTTTCATCCGATGGAAAGTTGCTGTATGTAGTGAGTATGAATTATTTGTCATGGAGTCGTATTTATCAATATGACCTTACCGCGGCGAATGTGAATGCATCAGGGGTAATAGTAGCCAATGTTATGGCGCCGCTGCAGATAGGGGGTATTCAAATGGGGCCGGATCGGCGTATGTATGTGGGATATGATGAAAACGGAAATGGATATCGGTATGTAGGGCTTATTCATAAGCCGGAGGTGAAAGGGTCAGCATGTAATTTTGAACAGGATGGGATGGATATGGATCCAACAGGGCAGGGATTACGCCGTACTTCGGTGTGTTTTCCTACGTTTGTGAGAAGCTTTTTGTATGTACCTGCCGACTTCTCCGTTTCCACCGTTTGCGGCGGAAAGTCCACCTTTAAGCTGGTTAATGATGCGGGTGTAACAAGTGTATTATGGGATTTTGGGGATGGTACCACTTCTACGCAGTTATCTCCTGACCATCTTTATACAAGTAATAAAACCTACACGGTGAAAGTAAGCGTTACTGCGAAGTGTAGCACCAATGAGAAAACCGGTGAGGTGGTTATTGAAGATAAAATAGCTATAGCAGTTGATAAATTTATCTGTGATGGGAGTACCTACGTATTGCCAGACGGCAAGACGATTAATGCGGAAGGAACTTACGTCAGTACTATAAAAAGAGCGCGCAGTAATTGCGATAGTGTGATTACAACCACCGTGAAGTTTTGGCCAGCCTATAACAAGAAGGAGGATATCATCCTCTGTACCGGGCAGCAATACCAGTTAGCAGATGGGCGGCATGTCAGTGCCAGCGGCACTTATGTGTCATCCTTTAAAACATACCAGGGTTGCGACAGTCTTTTCACCACCACCGTGAAGGTGGTGCAGCCCGTAGATTTCACTGTTTCCAATATTTGTGAAGGCAAGCCTACATTTAAGCTGGTAGATGAAGCGGGGATAACGGGTGTGTTATGGGATTTCGGTGATGGGAGCACTTCTACAGAGATGTCACCGGAACATATTTACGCCAGCGAGCATACGTATACCGTGAAAGTAGTTGTTACAGGGCGTTGCAGCAATGATGAGAAGATCCATCAGGTGCTTAGTGATGGGAGGATACAGCGATTTGTGAGCCCATCTATTTGTATGGGCGATAACTATGTTTTGCCGGATGGGACACCTGTGAATACGGCAGGCACCTATGTCACTACTTTAAAAAGAGTGGTTAGTGGCTGCGATAGCGTAATTACTACTATCCTGAAATTGCTGCCGGTATATAAAATAAAAGAAGCAGTAACGATTTGTAGTAATCAGTCGTATCAGTTGCCGGATGGCCGTCGTGTAAACAGCAATGGCACTTATGTATCTTCCCTTAAAACCTACCAGGGGTGTGATAGTATTATTACCACTACGGTGAAAGTGCTATTGGCGGCCTATAAGGAAGCGTTTGATACCACCTGTAACGGCCGCGCCTATACGTTACCGGATGGCCGTCAGGTATTTAGTGCCGGCGATTACACCACTACATTAACTTCAGTAAATGGTTGCGATAGCATCATTCTTTTGCATCTGGCGGTAAAAGACAAGCCACAGGTAAGTATTGAACAGGATATCTGTTTGTTTAATTATAAACCAGTGACGGTGGTTGTACAGCCAGGGTATCAGTATTTGTGGGGGAATGGCAGCACCAGTAACACGCAGGTGATTCGTTATCCGGGTACCTATCGGGTGAGCGTCAGCAATGAGTGTGGTGTTACGGCGTTACAGACGGTGGCAAAGGACTGTGCCATAGACTTGTATGTACCTAATGCGTTTACTCCTAACGGAGATGGGCAGAATGATGTATTCCGGTTACGTACGCCCCACGGCCAGGTTCTATTGGAATTTAGGATATTTGATCGTTGGGGAGCGGAAATATATGTTTCTACTGACGTATTACGTGGATGGGACGGTACCTATAATGGGGCCCCGCAACCTGTAGGTAGCTACGTTTATTTTATCCGTTATAAAAATATAGATGGGGAAGAGAAGATGCTGAAAGGGGCTGTTCATTTGCTCCGGTAGATTTCAGGACGCGCCTTTTGCATAATCTTCCAGGTAGGCAAAAGGCGCTGTGAGAGCTCCTTTGCTGGTAATGGTGGCATTTTGTATCATGATACTGTCTTGCTTTAGTAATTCTTCAAATACATATTTCATCAGCTGATCACCGAAATACTGGGAAGCATCCCGTGGTAGTTCATTGGGGAGGTTGCTGACACACATCATGTCTATCGTATCCGGGAGATAGGGTGCTGTTTGCTCCATGGTATCCTTTGTAACGCCATATACAGGCGATTCTATGGTGCTATCGCCCAGGTTGCAGGGGATGGAGCCATTGGTGTCGTCAGTAATGTCTGCAATGACCTGTATGCGAAAATTTTCTTTTTTCAGGTCGGCGGCGTGGAAGAGGGGCGGGATGTTATGGTCCCAGTAGATGCCGTTCATGAGAATATCGCTGGCGGTGACATAGGGGAGGAAGCGGCATTCATAATTTTCCGGATGTGCATGGAAGTCGGCCCTGCTATATGTTTTATCTTTTTTCTGGAGATAGAGTTCTCCTGCTTTCAGCTGTGTATATACGGGGTACGCATATTTGTTGACCAGGTATTCTTCCGGTGGAATATACTTGATACCGAGTAGTCCCATGATTTCCAGGGCGCCGGCAGCTACGCGTCCGGAGCCGGTAATCACTATTTTCATAGGCGGTAGTTTGATCCCGAAGTAATGCCCGATCAGTTCCTGGAAATCATGGCAGGTATGTACTCTTTTAAAGTGGAAGCTTTTTGTTTTTTCGCCGAAAGCCATCAGGCCGTTATGTGCGCCTACAATGCCGGCGAAGAAGCCGAAGCCGAGAATGCGTTGTCCGTCGGGATGCACGAGGCATTCGTAGTCGATGAGCGTAATATTTTTCTCCAGGATTGTTTGCAGCATATGTTGGTTATGCGGCTGTTTCTTTTTAGTATGACTGAAGAAAAGATAGGTTTTGCCGGCGATGAGTTTATCGGCAGGCACTTCTTTAATACCCATCAGTATGGCGCATCCGGAGAGATCTTCCTGTAGAGGAATGCCGGCTTTGTCATATTCTTCATCGGAGAAGCAACGGCGCGGCGACGGTTGTACGTATAGCCGTACCTGTGGGAAATGGTGCATGATCCACAGGCATTGTTTGGGTGTAAAAGCCACCCTGTTATCATGTGGATGTTTATCTTCCCGGATGAGTCCTATGTGAATCGTGTTTTCCATCACTGAATTTACGGTATTTTAAGGAACCGTTGGAGGTGTTGTAGAGAAATTTTGCAATAAAAATGAAAAGATATTTTAGGGCTTAAATGCTTTGTGGTAGATAGTTTTGGTTGTTTTCTTTTGTGTGTTGAGGAATGATTTTTATTGCTGGCATGAAAAATTTTCTTGGAGATTAAAAAAGAGTTTCTATATTTGCATCCCGCAATTGACGCGGCGAAGTTCTTAAAAAAGATTGCCCAGATGGCGGAATTGGTAGACGCGCTAGACTCAAAATCTTGTTTTCGAAAGGGAGTGCAGGTTCGATTCCTGTTCTGGGCACCCTAATTATCAATTGGTTACAAAGGCTCCTTCTTAGGGGCCTTTTTTATTTTTCAAAATTTGCCAGCAAATTTGCCAGTAAAAAAAAGTGCAGAAAGTAAAGAACTAATTAAGTCTCTGAAATTATAACTTACCTCGGATATATCTCTCCTCAATTTTTTTAACTTCATCTTATCAGGGTTTACTGTTTAGAATATAACTTAACTGTTGCTTAGGTCAACGTGGAGTTTGAGCGTTGTATGAAAAATTATTTTGAACAAAGCGCATGTTTGTCCAAACACAATAATTTGAAAAATATCTACCAGATAGAGGATCTAAAGTTCTTCAACTCTTTTATAGAAATCAGAAAGAGATATACCAAAATATTTACAGAGTGCAGCGAGTGTGCTGACAGTAGGATTAGCTTTAGCGGTTTCTATTCGACCAACATGTATATTCGTGTCGTTATAAACTTCTTCCTGGCTAACGTTTTTAACGTCACGTAATTCCTTAAGAACCGCGGCTATCCCCTTTAAAAGTTTACTATTTTTTATTTGCTTCGCCATCATTACAAGATGAGGCGAAATAATCTTCTGAGTAATGACGAATATGTCATTGTTTTATTTATTTTTGCATTGTCAATTAGAAACCGATAAACTGATTGTAAAAAAACGCTTATGAATATATATTGATAGAACTGATTTTACTTTATAAGTAAAATCAATATTTTTGCGATTCTTCAATAAAATAATTTGAAGCAATTCGCTTTTACCTTGCTATAGAAACGTAGGAAATTTCAGAACACAGGGTGATAAGTGGATGGCTCATGCTATAAAGGCGTGGGCCAACTTAT
>NZ_DATCVJ010000843.1:0-7686 GCF_036566945.1 Chitinophaga sp.
TTTGCTTCATGAGCTGCATAGATGTCTGATCAAAAATGATATCCATATAGCTCTTCTGTACCAGCCCAATACCATGCTCTCCGGAGATGGTACCGCCCAGCTGTTTTACCAGTTCAAATATTTCCCGTATGCCTTCTGTAAGGGTACCATTCCACTGTTCTTCGGTGAGGGTGCCTCTGATGATGTTTACATGAAGATTACCATCACCGGCATGGCCATAGCATACGGAATGAAATCCATACCGCTGGCCAATTTCCTTCACCCCTTTCAGTAAAACGGGTAACTCCGCACGAGGCACCACGGTATCTTCCTCCTTATACACAGAATTGGCTTTCACCGCTTCTGCTACCCGACGACGCAGTTTCCAGAGTTCATCTTTCTGCTGTGCATCTTCTGCAAACAGGATTTCACCGATATCGAAACTTTCTACCACCCCGGCAATGCCTTCCATTTCCTGCATCAATACTTCGGGATAGTTGCCATCAACTTCTATCAGGAGATGGGCTTGTATATCGTCTTCAATTTTAACGGCGCTGCTTTGTACATATTGGGTCACCCATTCCAATGCATCTCTTTCCATAAACTCCATGGCAGAAGGCGTATATCCGGCGCGGAAAATAGCGCTCACCGCGGCGCAGGCACTTTCGGCAGAGCGGAAAGGTACCAGCATTAACAGATCTGTTTTAGGTAATGGTATCAGTCTTAATACTATTTTAGTGACAATACCCAGGGTACCTTCGCTGCCTACTATCAGTTGAGTAAGATTATAGCCGGTGGCATTTTTCAGTACATTGGCGCCGGTCCAGATAATTTCGCCGCTGGGCAATACCATTTCCAGGTTCAGCACGTAATCCTTTACCACACCATACTTCACCGCTTTGGGACCACCGGAATTTTCCGCAATATTACCGCCAATGAAACAAGTGCCGCGGCTGCTGGGGTCTGGCGGATAAAACAATCCTTTTTCCTTCACTGCATTCTGTAGTTCTTCTGTGATCACCCCCGGTTCGGTAATGACCTGCAGATTCCTTTCATCGATCAGGGTAATGCGGTTAAACCGTTCCATAGAAATCAACACACCGCCGAACTGCGCCAGGGCGCCTCCACTGAGCCCAGTACCTCCGCCGCGGGGCGTTACCGGCAATAGCTCCTCATTACATAAACGCATGATACGGCTTACCTGTTCTGTGGTATCCGGTTTTACCACCACTTCGGGCAGGTAGTGCAGATCTTCGGTTTCGTCCTGTGCATAACGGCTCATACTTTCTTCGTCGGCCAATACATATTGCGCTCCGGCTATTTCGCGTAATGCCGCTACATGGGCGGCAGTTACTTTATTAAACGTTGTCATGAAACAAAAATAATGATAATGCCGCTTAGGTGGTAATATCCGGCAGATTAAAAAGAAGGACAGATAGTAGACCTTCTTGCGTTGCTAAATGAGCGGTTGGTGTATAAACCCGTGTATACAATTCCCAGTTCATAAGCACCACGGCGATTGTTAGCCGCAGACAATCCTGAAGTAGTAATATCGTAGTTAAACATCAGCTTCACCGCATTCAGCTGATAACCCACCAGGAAAATGGCCGCATCGTTTGCGCGGTAGTAAAGTCCGCCGAACAATTGCTGCACCCCGTCTCCGGAAAGATTATAGGCCGCATTTGCCCCCAGCATCAATTCCCTGGCGCCCACCTGTGTAGCATAATAAGCAGCCGGATTCAGGATCACTTTGTCACTCATCTTGATACTGGCATTCAGGAAACCAATATAACGGCGGGGAATCACATTGTTGCCATCATAAAATGTTTCCCGGGGTGTATTAATATGTTGTACCGAGAAGCCGGCATTTACATAAATATTTTCTGTAGGAAAATAAGCATAGTTCATGCCTGCCTGCAGGTCAAAATAATTGACGCTGGTTTGCGTAATAGGCTCTCCGGTAGGGATTTGCGAATCAAAGAATTTTCCATTCCACTGGTCACCAAATGTTAGCTTGGTGATGTCTACCCGCTTACCGGCAGAACCGGCATTAAATCCTAAGGATAATAAACTGCTTTGCCCCAATAGCTGATGATAAGCAATAGACGCATATCCTTTGGTAGATGTGAGATTACCGGCACCTGCCACATCCCGGAGCAACACTCCGCCAATACCTACCCAACCATATTCCAGTCGGTCGCGGAACAACTGAAAGTCCCCGTAAACAGACATGGTTTTATACGGTACCGGGATAGTAGCCCACTGATCGCGGTAATTAAGGCCAATACGGTAGTTACCATCCGGAATAAAACCGGTATTGGCGGGGTTAGTTGTCAATGGCGAATTGAAAAATTGTGAAAAGTGAAGGTCCTGTGCGTAACCTCCCATCATAACAATTAACAATATTGCCAGGCAAGTTGAAAATTTAAAAAATTGATTCATGGCTCATCATCTTAACAAGGTTACACTTCCTGATCTGCTGCCTTTCGTACCATCTGTAAACTCAAGGTTTACAATATAGGCGTAAGCATCCATGGGCTGAATATTTCCTTTAAACCGGCCATCCCAACCGATTTGGGGGTCTGAACTTTCAAAAACCAATTGTCCCCAACGATTAAATATTTTAAGATTGAATTTGGTCGCACCAAAAGCCTTTACATAAAATATATTGTTCTTACCACCGGGCGCAAAAGCATTCGGCACATCGAACAACGGCACCACAATGGCACTCACCTCTTTACAGGTGCTGGCAGAACATCCTTCTCTGTTAAAGGCGGTCAAACAAACATTATAAGTCCCTGTTCTCAGGTATTGATGTGTGGGAGATGGTACTGAAGTAGTGTCTCCATCGCCAAAATTCCAGAGCAGGCGGGTCGCATCCACCGAAGAGGTATTTATAAATTGAACGGGGGTATTTTCTACCGGTTTCGTAGGTGAATATTCAAAGTCCACTACTGGCGGATCTGCTACCAATACATATTTGGAGGTGCTATCTCTTTTATTACAAGTATTTGGATCCAATACCAGCAGCGAAACTTTCCAGTTCCCTGCTTTCTTGAAAGTATGCAATGGATAAGGGTCTGTTGATGTGCTGCCGTCATCTTCAAAAGTCCAGGTAAAAGATTCACCACCAAGTGTTGTATTATCCATCTGCAATTCTGTGCCCACACATACCGTATCCGGCAGTGTAAATGCCGCCACTACGTTAATGGCTACACGTAATGCTTTTGTTTGTGTTTGTGGAGCATTACAGAAATTGGTATCTACCAGTGTTAAGCTGGCATTATAAACGCCCGCTGCTTTATAATAATGGAATAATGGGAAGGTATCCAGTCCAGTATAGAAAGGAGGTGTGCCATCGCCATAATCCATGATAAAAGAGCTATCCCTGAATTGATTGGCCGGTGTAACAGATTCGTTAGAGAACATGTATTTCAGACTATCGCAGGGATCTTGTCTTTTGGCGTCGAAGTTAAAGTCTGCCTTATTATTGCCTAGTTTCACGGTAATATAAGCAGTGTCTGATACATTACAGCTTTCCGGATCAACTTTCACCAGTCTCACAACGTAAGTGCCTATTTGGGTAAAGGTATGTTGTACGGTATCCAGTTCCTGACCTCCTGTCACCAGGCCAGAACCATCACCAAAAGACCATTCAAATGTTTTGCCGGGGCGACGGGTGGTATCCACGAATGTAATTGTTTCCGGCGCGCAATAATTCAACCGGCGATCCAGTGTTTTAATACCGGCTTTGATACCATCCAGGTTAAATGCAATTTTCAGTGCGCCAAAGTTACAACCCGGAGGAGGCGTACTGGAGTAAGCTCCCGGCGTAGTAGGATACCTGGGCTTAAAGCCATCGGTACTTACATTACACCAGGCACAGATACCCTGGTAAATAATCCCATTCCTATCGAAGCGGCTGGTACCACCATCCACGTGTTCGTAAAGACCATTACCACCAAAGTAGCTGCCGTACAACTGTGCGGTAGCATCCCGTTTCAATACAAAGAAATAGAAGTCCTTTCCATCTGTGGAACGCTGCAAGGCATCGTTGGTAGTACGAAGTCCCCCGGTACCTGAATTCGGATATCTCAGGTTGATATTAATACCACCACCCCATCCTGACACGTACACGTTTTCGCAACGATCTACCAGGAACGCGGTAGGGGAAATATTGGGCGTAGTGATCATCGTTTTGCTACGGCCAAAGGTGGTAGAATATATAAAAGCAGTAAGGTCTGGTTTTAACTTGCTGATAAACTGAAGGCTGTTATCATTGTAATAACCGGCAGGTATCTTAATAGGCCAGTTACCTTCTGTAGTACCCATTACATACACAAAACCGTTTTTATCCAGCTGAATACCATACACCTGATCGGCGGAGGCATCATCTGAACCCAGGAAGGTACTTTGCAGCAGTGTTTTTCCATCATTGGAGATGTGTGCTATAAAACCATCACAGGCACCACCCCGATAGTTCGGATAGATGGTACCGGTGCCTTTTATCGGAAAGTCGCTACTGGCGGTTCCGCCAGCTACATACAAAGTATTGAGACCATTTAATGCAATTACGTAGGACGCATCTTCCTTCGTGCCGCCCAGGTAGCTGGCCCATACCAGATCGCCACACATCGGGTTGATCTTCATAATCACACCATCCTGCGAACCAGCATTTTTGCCCTGGAAAACGCCGGCAGTTACCGGAAAATCTGTAGAGCGGGTACAACTGGCCACATAAATATAGCCCGCATCATCTATCACCACTTCACTGCGGGCATCATCACCGTAGTTGCGTAACAGCACGGAAGGCCCCTGGAAACGATCCGCTCTGATATTCACCCCATCATCCTGACTACCTGCTATGATCAAAGAACCGATAAATGCGCTGCCTGTAGCATTCAGTTTGGTAATAGCGATATCCCATCCGCCCCGGTTGCTACCCACGATTTTAGTATTGGGATAATCAGCCGAAGTTGTTCTGCCGGAAATCACCAGGTTACCCTGAGGATCCACAAACAAACTATGGGGTTGATCCAGACCACTTCCGCCCAGATAGGTGGCATAAATCAATCCGGTACCATTTGAATTAAACTTGGAAATACCGATATCAAAATTTCCCTGCGTATCGGCAGCTCCCCGGAAAACGCTTTGCACCACACCGGGTGTTACCGGGTAGCCGCTTCCGAATACGATGCCGCCACCGTAAAAATTACCTGCATCGTCATAAGTAGCAGTAAAGCCCCAGTTATCTGAACGGGAACCGGATACGGTAGAGAAAACGTATACCGGATCTATCACGAGTGTATAGGCGGGATTATATTCGCCGGATACTTTAAAACCTACTTTTGTGCCACTCAGCTTATAGCTCACCTTTACGGCTATACGCTGATTATTAATGTATTGGTAAGCATATGGCAGCTGTTCAATAGCATCTCCTACAGAAGTATGCACATACAGTTGTCCTTTCTTTAACTCCACGCCGGTAGCGCCTTCATATTCCAGCTGTATATCGTTGGGATTAGCACCGGGATTCACAATCAGGTCATATTTCAACTGCGATGCTTCGGAGTAAACATGTGCGTCTATGCCGCTATAAATACCGTTGTAGGTAACACCCTGAAACGATTTCACATTGGAAGCCCATTTACTGGGGTCATTGCCGATAAGGTAATTGCTCACGGCATCCTGTGCTTTTTCGGGAGTAATTTGCAAACCGGGAGAGGTGTTCAGAAAATTAACATTGTAGGCATGTCCTCTTACGTCCGGAATCTTTCCACCTGGTCTTGGTGGCGATGGCTTACCGCCTTCGCCGGGATAAGGCTGTGATGGAATGGCGTTTGCGGTAGCAGCATTACGCGGCACCAGTGCAACACTGTCGTGACCACCGGAATGCCCATGTATGGCTTCTTCCAGCGCCCACATATCTTCTTTGTTATACAGGAGGAAAGTAAAACTTGTTTTTCGCAGGAAGACGGAAGCGCCATCCAGCTCAGTTTTATAGATAACGTCTTTATTCCACTGACCTTTGTTTTCAATAAAATTCAGCGGTGTATAATTTGCATATTGGTGCTGTGCCAGGGCAGTTTGTCCGGGTAATAAAAAGCAAATCATCCATCCAATAAGGCCAATCGGGAAGGTAAATTTCAACGGGATTAGATTTATTTTATACTTAATAACTAATATAATACTATAAACGCAGAAGCCTGTCAAATTGTTACGGTCGGGAAAAAACTCAAAACTCCTGATGCGAAGAAAAATAGGTTAAATGGGAAACTAGTTGAAATCTCTGCTTCAGAAGCTAATTCCTTTATCACTTCATCAGTTAATAAACGTTAAAATCCTCAGGAAATTTTACTCCAGATAGATTTACTTCGTTGGGCGGCCAAAAATTCTTTTAATGCCTGATTTTCAGGCAACAATAAATCGGTGTCTTCTTCCAGAATCTTTTCAGCACTGGCACGGGCGGCATCGAGAATGGGTTTATCTGCGATGATGTCTGCCAGTTTAAAGTCCAGCACCCCACTTTGGCGGGTGCCTTCAATATCGCCGGGACCTCTGAGTTCCATATCCTTCTCAGAAATAAGGAATCCGTCATTGGTTTGCACCATCACGTTAATCCGTTCTTTGGAGTCGTTGCTCACTTTATTGCCGGTCATAAGTATGCAAAAGGATTGTTCTGCTCCCCGGCCTACCCTGCCACGCAGCTGGTGCAGCTGCGACAGGCCAAAACGTTCCGTACTTTCTATTACCATCACAGAAGCATTGGGTACGTTCACGCCGACTTCTATCACGGTGGTGGCCACCATGATCTGTGTATCACCGGATACAAAACGCTGCATATTGGTTTGCCGCTGCTCTGCCGGCTGCCGGCCATGTACCATACTGATATAGTACCGCGGTTCCGGAAAAAATGCTTTTACCTCTTCGTATCCCTTCATCAGATTTTCATAGTCCAGCTTCTCCGAATCCTCAATCAACGGGTAAACGATATAAGCCTGCCGTCCTTTCTTCACTTCTTCTTTAATAAAATCCATTACCTGCGGACGCTGATATTCGGTACGGTGTACCGTGGTAATCGGTTTACGTCCCGGCGGCATTTCGTCTATAACGGATACATCCAGATCGCCATAAATCGTCATCGCCAGGGTTCTCGGTATAGGCGTTGCCGTCATCACCAGGATATGTGGCGGTATATTATTTTTTTCCCATAGCCGTGCACGTTGTGCCACACCGAAGCGGTGTTGCTCATCTACGATGGCCATCCCCAGATTTTTAAACTGTACTTCTTTTTCCAGGAGCGCGTGGGTGCCTACCAGTATATCAATAGTGCCGTCCAGCGCTTCTTCCAGGATCTTGCGCCTTGCTTTACCTTTGATGCTGCCGGTAAGCAATGCCACTTTCACGTCCATTTTTTCCAGCAATTCGGCAATACCTTTATAGTGCTGTTGTGACAGGATTTCAGTAGGCGCCATCAGGCAAGCCTGAAAGCCATTGTCTTTTGCCAGCAGCATAGACAGCAGTGCTACCATAGTTTTGCCGCTGCCTACATCTCCCTGTAACAAACGATTCATTTGCCGACCGTGTACAGTATCTGTTCTGATTTCTTTCAGTACCCTTTTTTGTGCACCTGTTAAGGAAAAAGGGAGATGGTGATTATAAAATTCATTAAATGATTCGCCTACTGCCCCAAACACATAACCATGC
>NZ_DATCVJ010000844.1:0-13542 GCF_036566945.1 Chitinophaga sp.
AAGACTAAACCATGCGCTGCTGGCAGACATCCAATGCAACGCTGGTAATCCGCGCAATGGTTTGCCGGAGAATAATTGCTGGTTAAGCTCCGTTAACCGCAACAATGTATCTGCTTTAATACTATTATCAGAAGGCGTGTACTTCACCCAGGCAAAGCTGCCATTAACCGCCGCTACAATGCTGTAGGCATTTTGTTCCGGCAGCCACTCAAATTGTCGTAACCGTTCAGGTGCCAGTTGCTGGCGAAGTCCGTTGGTTGCTTCAGCCATCGTATACTGACGTTGCTGCGCCTGTACAGACAGCCCGTTCATCATCCATCCTGTCAAAAGCAATAGGAAAGCTTTCTTCATCTCTCTTTTTGGGGAGCTAAATTAAGGAAAGCTTTTAACTTTTAGCTTTTAGCTTTTAGCTTTTAGCTTTTAGCTTTCAGTAAAATGCAGCGAAGAACAATATAAATGTTCATCTTCGCTGCATTTTGCTAAAAGCTAAAAGCTAATGGCTAATAGCTAATTGCTGATATGCCTTCTTACCCATTCCTTTTCTTCCGGTAAAAGGTAATCTGCTCTTGTTTCTGTAATCCAGGAAAAAGTTTTTTTGATATCTGATTTGGCAGTACGAAACTTAAACAAAAATTCCATGCCCAGCATAAGGTCTGTGAACCCGTTTTTGACCGTTTCTATCGTCATCCTGGCACTACTGCGTCTTTTTGATAACAGCTCTGTAATGCGGGCGGTAACAGCCTGAATAGCCTTTTCATCTGCATATTTATAAATCGCTTCCATGGCCTCAAATTTCAATTGTCCCCGTTGCAGGTAACGCATGTAAAACATGGCTTCTTTTTCTTTCTCTATATCTGCCATGGCGCCAAAAGCGAGGCTTTTAACGTCCTGACGGTGATATTCCAGGAGTCTGCGCAGGGAAGGAACACTTTTTTGAGTACCTACTTTATGCAGTAATAAGGTGATATAATAAATGTCATATTCGTTCATCGTTCGTTTCAACAAGCCCAATGCCCAGTCTTCCACAGCCGGATTATGGGTTCCTCTGAGGGCCAGCAGGGCGGAACGACGTATATTATTATTAACGGATAAAGTATTATTGAACAAGGGCTCCAGGTTAATATATCCGGGGATGGTGAGTCCACGTTCCAGGTCCTGTTGAATGGCGGTGATCATATCTGCGTCCTGCTCTATTCTAAGGCGATCCAGCAAAAAGCGGATCACTTCCGGATCGTTGGTATTTCTGGAGAGCTGGGTGATGATAAAAAAGGCAGCGCGGCGTTTATCTTTGTCGGGTTCCTGATCAATATATTGGTACAGCAGGGGAATGTAAGCGTGATTAGCCAGTTGTTCGGCTTCGCGAAGTGCTTGCCAGCTGGTTGTCTGGCCGTTATGCAATTGTTCCGAGCGGTCGCATATCCGAGCTACGAGGTTAGTAAGATAATCAATCATCATTTGTTATTTTGATCTGCTACCCCTGCATTTTCAATTATCATACCAACCTGAGCGACGATCGGAAAAGTACGAACGCCCCGGCTTCAACAATTAACAGTTTTATGTTACATTTGCCCCTGTATTTTCGGACAGGTATAGAACGTAAAGCATGCACATATTACTCAAGAACGTAAAGATTATAGCGCCTTCCTCACCCTTGCACGGGCAGCAAAAAGACATTTCTATTCAGAACGGCATCATTCAACAGGTAGCTGACAACCTTGAAGATGCCCGCGCAACGGTCATTTCAGGCGACAACCTGCATGTTTCCGCTGGATGGATGGATGTTTTCGCACATTTCTGCGATCCCGGCCAGGAACATAAAGAGGATTTGCAAAGCGGCATAAAGGCGGCAGCCACCGGTGGTTATACTACCGTGATGATTGTGCCCAATACCCAGCCGGCATTGCATACCAAACCGCAAATCGAATACGTGCTGAGCAGATCGCGCCATTCGGCCGCTACTGTTCTGCCAATTGGCGCAGCCACCAAAAACCTGGAAGGCACCGGTCTGGCAGAAATGTATGAAATGCAACAGGCAGGCGCCGTGGCATTTTCTGATGGTATCAAACCATTACAGTCGCCCGGACTAATGCTGAAAGCCCTGCAATACATCAAAGCCTTTGATGGCACGCTCATACAGCTGCCGGACGACCAGAGTATTTCTGCGCATGGCCTGATGAACGAAGGCATCTACTCTACCCAACTGGGGATGCCCGGCAAACCCGCACTGGCTGAAGAACTGATTATACAACGTGATATTGAGCTCGCGAAATATACTGACTCCCGCATTCACTTTACCGGTATCAGCACCCGCAAATCCGTGGAACTGATTGCCGCCGCTAAAGCCGCTGGCGTGAAAGTAACCTGCTCCGTTACCCCTTATCACCTGTCACTCACCGATGCACATCTGATCAACTACGATACCCATCTGAAGGTAAATCCGCCGCTGCGCACCGCAGATGACGTGAAAGCCCTCCAGGAAGCCGTATTACATGGCACTATCGACTGTATTGCCACCCACCACCTGCCGCAGGACTGGGATGCCAAACAGGTGGAATTCGAATATGCCAGAAATGGGATGATTGGCCTGGAAAGCACCTTCGGAGTGATCAGACAATACCTGCCTGAATTGCCACTGGAACAGTTAATTAACATGCTGACAACAAATCCCCGTCGGATATTCGGACTGCCTCAACCTGTACTGCAGGAGGGCGCTGCAGCTAATCTAACCATCTTTGATCCGGAAACAAGCTGGCAGTTTACCACTGCCCACATTGCTTCCCGGTCCAAAAATTCAGCGTATATTGGCGAACAACTGAAGGGGAAAGTACATGCCACTGTAAATGGACCGGTTTTTCATCTAAATAATTAACCTTGTATGCAGCAAAAATCTAACCCCGGCCTTAAATGGGGAATAGTCGGAGGTATTATATTAGTATTTCTGAATGTGTTATCCTATGTAGCTGGTCCGACCATATTATTTTCCTGGTGGAACAGCGTGATACAGCTGGCTGTCTTTATTGTGATTGGGGTACTGGCAGGAAAAGAAAGAAAAAAACAACTGGGGGGATATATCAGCTTTAAAGAAGCATTACAACCAGTATTTACGGCCTTTATCATTGGTACGGCCATTATTACTGTTTACCAATATATTCTGTATAAATACATAGATCCGCACCTGGTAGATGCTTTAAAGCAAAACCTGCTGGAATCTACCGAAAAATGGATGCGTCGGTTTAAAGCACCGGAAGATGAAATTGACAAACAATTAGATGAACTGGCTAAAACTGATTTTAATGTAGGGATTGCAAAATCGTTCATGGATTTCCTCAAAGGAATTATTTTCTATTTTGCGGTGTCGGCCATTATTTCATTGATCATACGTAAGAAACCGGCCCAAGGGCAACACTTATAATACTATTCTATTAAGATGAACATATCCGTAATCGTTCCTTTAAAAAACGAAGAAGAATCGTTACCTGAACTCGCCGCATGGATCGAAAGAGTCATGGATGCCCATCACTATACCTATGAGGTATGGATGATAGATGATGGCAGCACTGACGACTCCTGGGGCGTTATTCAGCAACTGGCTGCGCAAAACCCAAACATCAAAGGGATCAAATTCCAACGCAACTATGGTAAATCGGCTGCGCTGAACGAAGGTTTCAATGCTGCACAGGGCGATGTAGTGATTACGATGGATGCTGACCTGCAGGATAGCCCGGATGAAATTCCGGAACTATACCGTATGATTATGGAAGATGGTTACGACCTGGTGAGCGGCTGGAAAAAGAAACGTTACGACAATGCCTTTACTAAAAACCTTCCGTCTAAATTATACAACTTTACCACTACCCGCATGAGCGGCGTGAAGCTGCACGATATGAACTGTGGCTTAAAGTCCTATCGCAAAAAAGTAATCAAATCGATAGAAGTATACGGTGAAATGCACCGCTATATTCCTGTCATCGCCAAATGGAACGGGTTCCGTAAAATCGGCGAAAAAGTAGTGGAACACCGCGCCCGTAAATACGGCGTCACCAAATTCGGGCTGGAACGTTTTATCAACGGCTTCCTGGATCTGGCGACCATTATGTTTATCGGCAAATTCGGCAAACGCCCTATGCACCTGTTCGGCGCCCTGGGCTCCCTCTCCTTTTTTGTGGGTTTTGTGATTGCACTTTACCTGGCTATTGCTAAAATATTCTTTGATAAAGTGAATATGACAGACAGACCCCTCTTTTACCTGGGCCTGCTGTGTATGATCATCGGTTCACAATTATTCCTGACTGGTTTTATCGGTGAACTGGTCACCCGCAATGCCACCGAGCGCAATTCCTATCTCGTGGAAGAACGCATGGACCACACCAGTAATGTTACGGATGATGATTTACAATTGTCGAATCTTCATGATCGCCGGCTTTAACCTGTAATTCACTATTCGTAATTTGTAACTATGGCTAACAAAAAGAAAATACTTATTTTAGGTACAGCCTATCCTTTCCGGGGTGGGCTGGCTGCTTATAACGAGCGACTGGCAGAAGAATTACAGCAAACAGATGACGTGGAAATATGGACGTTTACCGTCCAGTATCCTAAGTTTTTTTTTCCTGGTAAAAGCCAGTTCTCTACAGATCCTGCGCCAAAGCACCTGAAGATCAAACGCCTGATCAATTCTGTTAATCCGCTGAACTGGTTAATCGTAGGTCGCAAAATCCGGAAAATGAACCCGGATATTATCATCACCAGATACTGGCTGCCCATCATGGGGCCTGCGCTGGGCACGCTGCTGCGATTGGGAAAACGCAAACACACCAAAGTAATCACGATACTGGATAATGTGGTGCCACATGAAAAACGGCCCGGTGATGTGGCTTTTACCAAATACTTCCTGAAACCGGTAGATTCCTTCGTGGCCATGAGCCAGTCTGTACTTAACGACTTGCGGGTATTTGAGCCGGTAAAAAAAGCCTCGCTCATCCCCCATCCTATTTACGATAACTACGGCGCCCTCATCACCAAAGAAGCTGCCCGCGCACAACTGAAACTACAACCAGGCAAACGGTATATCCTGTTTTTTGGATTCATCAGACAGTATAAAGGATTGGACCTGCTGTTGGAAGCCATGGCAGATGAGCGCATGAAAAAGCTGGATGTACATGCCATCGTAGCCGGTGAATATTATGAAAATGCAGCTCCTTACCTGGAACTGCTGAACAAACTACAGCTAGGTGACCGGGTACTCATGCACACCGATTTCATACCGAATGCCGCTGTTAAAAATTATTTCTGTGCCGTCGACCTGGTGGTACAACCATATAAAAGTGCCACCCAAAGCGGCATTTCACAGATCGCTTATCATTTCGAAAAACCAATGGTGGTAACGAATGTAGGTGGACTGGTAGAAATGGTGCCGGATGGTGTAGTTGGCTTCCAGGCCAAACCGGAACCAGCTTCTATTGCTGCTGCTATCGAAAAATATTTCATGGACAACCGGGAAGCCGATATGGTAGCCGCCCTCCGTGTAGAGAAACTACAATATTCCTGGAGCCGGTTGGCTAAAGAAATTCATATTTTAGCAGCAGAAGGCTGAAAGCAGAAAGCAAACCGTCTTTATACCTTCTACCCGTCCGGAAGTTCCGTTCCCACATCCATCAATTGACCAGCGATATCAAAACCTGTTGCAGTTTGCACAGGCTATACAATAATTCCTGTTCCGAACCGTATAATAGACATGGCAAAAAAATCATTACTGTTACTACTACTGATACTTGCAGGTTTACTGACCTACGCGCAGCAGCCAGATGCTGCGGGCTTAAAACAGCTGAAACAGGACCAGGATACCCTGCAAATTCTCAGCATGGATATATTCAGTGGCAAGGGCGATGATGGCCGGGAAAGGGCTAAGGATGCTTTTATTCCGATGCTGGTACGCGCGCTGAAAACAAAATATTCGTTCCGCTTTCCTTTTGATTCTTTGAAAACGGTGTCTATTCAATATCCGCAAGACAGTACCTTCCGCATATTCACCTGGGCACTGGAACGGGAAAATGGCTTCTACCGCCACTTTGGGGCTATACAAATGAATACCCCCGACGGTCAGCTGAAGCTGTTCCCCTTGTTTGACGCCTCTGACTATATCACGAATACGGATTCTGTAACAGACAATAAATCCTGGTTCGGCTGCTTGTACTATAATGTTGTACACCGCCATTATTTCAACCAGGAGTTTTATACGCTCTTCGGCTGGGACGCCAACAATCCGCGCAGCCAGAAGAAAATAGTAGAAATGCTTACGTTCAAAAACGGGAGCCCCGTATTTGGCGGACCATTCTTTAGTTTTGCGGAAGATAGTACGCCCAAGCCTACACGCAACCGCTTTATCATTGAATATAAAAAAGAAAGCACTGCTACGCTCAACTATAACAAGGAGCTGGATATGGTCGTGTATGACCATCTTATTTCAGAAACCAATGAGCCGATGAAGAAATTCACCTACGTGTCCGACATGGATTACGAAGGCTTTAAATGGCTGGCCGGTAAATGGATGCACGTAAATAAGATCTTTCATGATGCTATTCCTATAGGAAAAGGAGCTCCTACCCCTCAGCCACTCGATCAGAAGAAAAAGATTATGACCCAGCCTAAATCGGCGGAAGATTACCAGGTGGTGCCGAAGAAGCAGATAGTACCAAAAAAGCAATAAACCAGGCTTTTTTACCTCGTTCCCGGAAAAAATGTTAATTTTTTTTTAAAAAGAACGATCATTCGCTTACATTTGCACTCATAAAAGAGCGAACATTCATTTATTAAGCCTGCACTTATGCAACTCAATCACTTAAACCTCTCTGTAAAAGATGTGCCTGCAACACGCACTTTCTTCGAAACGTACTTCGATTTTCGTTGTACAGACCCAAAACTCAATGATAGCTTATCCGTTTTAACAGGACCCGATAACTTTTTGCTTGTATTAATGAACCAACGTTTCAACGAAAAAGGAAACCACACCTATCCGGACGCCTTTCACATCGGCTTTTATCTGGCAGATAAGGACGCGGTAAACGCTATGTATCAACGCCTGCAGGAAGGCGGTATCGAACTGGAACAGGCTCCACAACCCATGCGCAAAACGTTCGGCTTCTACCTGCACTTCGATACTATCATGATTGAAATCACTACTCCTGTTAACGATTAAACCATTCTTATGCAATCCGACATCACAAAAAAACTACCTATCGGCTGGTACCTGAAAGAAGCGGACAGCCTGATTACGCAATATATTAATGCAGCCTTTGAATCCTTTGGCCTTAACCGGTTTCACTGGCAGGTGCTGAAGCAGATTGATAAACACGGAAAAATATCCAAAGCACTGTTTTACCACCAGGTAAGCAGATTCTTATCTGAATCCGAACTGGAAGAAATACTGGCTACCCTCGTGTCCCGCGAATGGATTTTGCAGGAAGGAGATATGTATTCTTTTACGGCAACAGGAAAATCAGAATTTGAAAATATTTCCGCGCTGCAAGACAAGAATCATGAAAAGATACTCGCCGGCACCACCACCGACGAATATCTTGCCACTATTAACTTCCTTGAAATCATTATTAAAAATATGGGAGGCAAAATTTGATGAACAATCGTGGTCCGAAGATGCGATCATCTTCAGACCACGATTGTTACTTAAAGCCCATCATTCCAGTTGGGATTTTGTGTAAGATGTTTGTTTAACGTCCGTTCCTGGATAGGCACGGGATACAGGTAATCCCGGTTTTCATTAAAGCCTTTGGCAATATTCCGGTTAATCATCACGGAGCCTCCTGATGTACCGTTTTCCAGGTCTATTTCAGTACCCAACTTTAGATAAGCGGGTCCTTTGGGGCCGGTTGGTTTGGTGCCTTCATAGATCACCACATCTACTTTACCATCATTATCCAGATCAAACTGCCCAACACCCGGGAAGTACATCCCTTTGAAAGGACGGGTTAACATACTCCCCTCTTTCCATCTGCAGATATCGCTCCAGCGGAAATTCTCAATAACCAGCTCTATCCTGCGCTCCCGGCGGATTTCCAGCAATACGCCACTAATGGTTTTATTACTGTAACGTGCCGCCTCATAGGCATCCGGATTAGCATTTGCAGCAGCCACATTCAGGTTGGGCATACCTACCCGGTCACGCAACAATTTAATAGACTGGTCTATATCCCCCTGTGTAAGCACTCCAAGTTCCGCCCTGGCTTCTGCAAAATTCAGCAACACTTCTGCATAACGGAATACCGGCATATCATTGTCATTCTTTACGTAAGAATCCTGCGTTTCATCTGTTACATATTTAATGAGCTGATACCCTGTTACCGCCGCCCCGAAGTCGGGTACTAGTTTATTCGTATTACCAATACGTGTATAACCCGGCGTACGGATCGTTTGCGCCAACCTTGGATCACGATCCTGGCATTCTGCATAAAACTGTATTTTATCAAAACCCGGCTTGTCTGTAAAACGGCTGCCATCTTTCATCAGGTAGCTGTTCACAAAACTTTTTTCCAAACCAGGCTGACCATAGGAAGCAGTAATCGTATAGTAGTTAGCGTTATGATATATTTGCAAGCCTGCGCTATACTTTCTACTTAATATAATTTCATCTGTGTTCGCGGCCTTTGTGGCGAAAAGGTCACGGTACGCGCTGGTAGTAGTACTGGTGAAAATACGGTATTGTCCACTGGCCATCAGCTGTGCCGCCGCATCCGCAGCCGCCTGCAGAAACTTATTCTCGTCCGGTAAATTGAAATTGGCTTCTTTATGATACTTCCTGAAAGTACCTTCAAAAAGACAAATCCGTGCTTTCAGCGCCAACGCTGTCCATTTCGTAATCAGTTCATTGTTCTTCACCGCATCCAGCGAAACAATGGCGGAATCAATATCTGCCATCACAGAATCCATCACCAACTTACGGGGATCCCTGGCTTTCTGCAGCAATGCCTGATCATTTACATCCAACGGTGTATTATACCAGGGTACATCACCAAACTTTTTAATCATCTCAAAATAAAACCAGGCCCGGAAAAATTTTGCTGCACCAATATATTTCCGCGTGGTGGCATACGGCAATACTTTATTACAATTGATCAGAAAATAATTGATCTTTCGCAGTTCCGCCCAGCTCCAGCCGCCGCCCGTAACCGGCACCTGCCGCTTGCCCGTCAGGAATTCCGATACACTGGACTTCACCACATTGTCCATGTCTTCGTTATAAATCGTTTCCGCATCCGGCACCATGGTGTACATGGAGTTGATATATAATTTGAGGTCCTTTTCTGTTTTGAAAAAATTATCGGGAGAAATTTTCGCCAGCGGGTCTCTGTCCATAAATTTATTACAGGAGCTAAATCCCAGCAACAACAGGCATATAACGAGTAGATTATGTTTTTTCATCGTCTTTCTTTTTCAGTTTAAAAAGTGATATCCAATCCTGCTGCAAATGTTTTGCTGAACGGATAAACGCGGCCGTTAACATCTGTTCTTACCAGGTTAGGATCACTGGATAATTGTTCCGGGTCCAGGTATTTGCTCTCCAGTTTACTGAGCGTAAGCAGATTTTCACCACTGAAATAAATCCGGCAACGGGTCAGCTTAATACGCTTCATCAGCGATTCCGGCAGGGAATAGCCTACAATCAGGCTTTTCAAACGGATGTAAGCCAGGTCCTGCAGGTACTTATCATTGTTTTCCTTCAGTGAACCATTATCGTTGAGTGCTATATATCCTCTCAACCGCGGAAAATAAGCGTTCGGATTTTCAGGACTCCATAACTTCTCCGCAAAATCTGTTGGAATAAACGACATGTAAGGGCGTGAAAAAGGACCCCAGAATTTATCGGCATTGTTGCCCGGATACCAGTTCTGGCGGCCTACTCCCTGGAAGAAGAAACTAAAGTCAATCCCATTCCAGTCTGCACCTCCCCTGATACCAAACGTGTACCTGGGCAGGGAATTACCAATAATTTTTAGATCCCCATGATCCGCCAGCGTATTCTTTCCTTTGTTGATGGTATTGTCGCCATTCAGATCTACGAATTTCAGGTCACCGGCACGAAGCTTTCCCCATTCACCGGGTGCTGAAAAAATGTTGTTGCCCACTTGTGTCTGATCTACTTTCCAGTCTGCTGCTTCTTTATCTGATTGAAAATAGCCGGCAAGGCTATAGCCCCAGATATCACCCAACTGCTGGCCTACATAGTAATCGCTCAAAATGTTGTTGGGATTATCAAACCGGGTGATAGATGCTTTAAAATCACCTACGTTAAATCCAACATTATAATTAAATGGTTTACCTGCTACCACCAGGGAACTGCGCCAGTCCATGTTTATTTCCCAGCCCTGAGAGCGCAGATCTGCCGCGTTCTGTTTAGGCTCGCTGGCGCCAAAAACAGCAGGTAGGGTCATCCCTTTGGTGAGCATGTCTTTGGTATTGCGTACATACCAGTCGAAAGTAACATTCAACCGGTTACGCAGGAAACTCATGTCCACACCCAGATTAGTCGAATTCACCTTCTCCCAGGTAAGGTCCGGAGAAATAGGAGCAGGCAGGGTTACATACTGCGTACGCTTGCCCTCTGTGATATAATCTATAGTTCCCATGCCCATAATAGGGATATACGGATAGTAATTATTACGTACGTCCTGGTTACCTAATGCACCATAGGAAGCACGCCATTTAATATCGCTGATCACATTTTTTACCGGTGTAAAAAATGCTTCTTCACTCATGCGCCAGCCGGCAGATACGGAAGGGAAAAAGCCAAAACGTTTACTGGAAGGGAACCGGGAAGAACCATCATAACGCCCGTTAAACTCCACGAGGTATTTATCAGCATAGCTATAGGCAGCGCGGCCAAAAGTACCCAGTAACGCCAGCTCCTGGTTATTGCTGTTTACCGTGGCATCCCCAGTACCAAGTGCTACTTCGTTCAGGTCCTCCGACAACAGGTCTTTTCTCCCTGAATACAGCATTTTATATCGCTGCAATTCCTGGTTCACACCTGCAGTCAGATTGATGGCATGTTTGCCGAAATGTTTGCTGTAGTTGCCAAACAGGTTGACTACATGTGCCAGTCGGCTATCATCCTGCTGCCATAACTCATCATTATTGACGTAGCTGATGACGCCCGGAAAAATAGACCAGGGCGCAGCTGTTTGCCGGTGGAAGCTGTTGCCATTCATCACCGTCAGTGTATAGTTGGCCGTAATATTAAAATCAGGATTGATTTTGAATGTAGCTCCCACGGTATTCACCAGTTCTGTTTGTTTCACCCCACCTTTGCTTTTACCATGCAGCAGGTCTGCATAAATGCCATCTCCAATGGTATAGTTGTTAAGTTCTGTGCGGTAAGTGGCGGTCCCATCGGGGTTTACAGGTACGTATGACGGTAACGCATGTACGCTGACAGATACAAAGTTGCTATTCACTCCACTGCCAGGATACGTATAGTCGTAAGCGTTAAATTGTGTATTGCTGGTTAATGTCAGCCACGGCTTCACCTGCGCTTCAATTTTAGCCCGGAAATTATATGAATTATAAATATCCTGTTGAATGCGCATCATCCCTTTCTTCTGGTAAAGCCTGCCGGATACCATATAATTAATTTTGTCGGTGCCACCACTGATGTTCAGGCCATGCTCCAGGGAAGGCATCTGGTCGCGGAACATGGTATGCCACCAGTCGGTATTACCATAGTATACATACATGTCTTTTCCTTTGCGGTTCTGTATCACTACGGAAGGCAGGGTAGGATCTGTTTTTCTTTTCAGGAGTTCTGCATAGTCTTCATCTGTATAACCGGTATAAGTTTTCCCCAGAGTGATCTTAAATGCCTCATCATTCAACATCGCAGCGTCATAACCGTTGGTAACAAAATCGGTACGGGCGGTATTACTGGCCCAACCATAGTTGGTACCATAGCTGATTTGCATTTTGCCGGATTTCCCTTTTTTAGTGGTCAGTAATATTACACCGAATGCGCCACGGGCACCGTATATAGCGGCAGAAGATGCATCTTTCAGCACCGTTACTGATTCAATATCCCGTGGGTTTACGGTATTGATATCTCCCGGAATCCCATCTATTAAAACTAAAGGTGCACCGCCGGAAATAGACGTAAAACCGCGGATATTCAAGGTCGCATTGCTACCCGGACGACCATCACCAAAGTTTACATTCAGATTGGGAATAGCGCCCTGTAATGCCTGCCCCAGATTAGCTACCGGTCTGCTTTCAATCACACTGGCATCTATCTGGCTTACGGCTCCGGTGAGGTTGACCTTCTTTTGAACGCCATAACCTACTACCACCACATCTTTCACCCGGGCCAGACTGCCCTGCAACGCGATTGTCAAAAAATCATCATTGGCAATCACTACTTCGCGGGTTTCATATCCTACATAAGACACAATTAATACATCGCCTGGCTTTACGGCTGCCAGGGCAAATCCTCCTCCACCGTTTGTCACCATTCCTCTTTTCGTTCCTTTCAGGAAAACGGTCACACCCGGCAATGGCTCTTTGCTTTCACCGTCTATTACCTTTCCTTTAAGTCCAAATTCCTGTTCATCCTTAGGATATATTACCAGCAGATCGTTTACCGCGCGGTAAGACAAGCTGGTAGGCGCCAGCAGGGAGTCCAGCAGATCATCTGCCAAACGCCCGGTAGTCTCCAGTACATCCATAGGGTAATTGTTGGCCTCCCTGGCATCATATACCAGTCGCAGATGGGTTTGACGGGCGATCTGCTTTAATACGGCGTTCAGGTTGGTGCCGGTTACTTTCAGGGAGATGTTCTTTTTCAAACTCTGCCCCTCCAGGCTTTTAGCCCATAAAGACAAGCTGGCTACGGCAAAACAGGTTGTCATCAGACTTAGGCGCATAAGATAACGGATTGTAGAATTGCTTACTACATTTTTCATAAATTTGACCAGTTTTTATGTTGAATTAAAAACACGCTGCCTCATCCGGTAATTAGCGTTACGGAAGGATTTGACAGCAAAACAAGTGGCCGGTTATGTTAGCGCATAACCGGTTTTTTTATAGATGCATAGATGAAATACTCATTGTTCTTTTTTTCGTACGACAGGCGGTGTACGAGGCATAATGCGTCCAATATGGCTGTTAAAGTATGACTCGTGGTAAAATCACCGGAAACACGGTATTGCTGCAATGCCGGCGTTGCCAACCGGATATGCACCTGGTAACGGTTTCCGAGCGCTTCTGCCACTTCTTTCATGCTGTTCTGATGAAATACCAGCGCCCCCTCCCACCAGGAAGTGATGATGTTGGCTGGCTGTGAAAAGGTGCGTACCTGATTATTACTGGTATTTATTTCAAGCCCCTGTTCCGGTAGCAATAACCGGCTGCTGTCCGGAGATGCAACGCTGGTGGCTACTTTCACCTTTCCGGTTTTCACAACGATTTTCACTGTACTAACGCTATGGATAATACGAATATTAAAAGAGGTACCCAGTACGGTTGTAATGGTTTTATTGGCGTGTA
>NZ_DATCVJ010000845.1:0-6506 GCF_036566945.1 Chitinophaga sp.
AATTTTAACATTCCTTTGGCATAGTCTTTGGCTCTGTGGGTAGCAGAACATAAAACCAAAGATTATGAAGAAGAAGTTTTTATTGTTATCGTTTGCGGCATTAAGCATCTCATTTGCTGCCATGTCTCAGGCCCGTGTCGGGATTAAAGCTGGTTGGAATCTTTCAAACATTACTACCGATAACGAAGGAAATACAAAAGACAGCCGGTCATTATCAGGTTTTAATGTGGGAGCCATTGTTGACCTGCCATTAGTACCCAAAATATTGTCTTTCCAGCCCGGTGCCTTCTATACTACCAAAGGCAGTAAGGTAGATTTAGGAGACAAAGCGTCCACCACTTATTCTAAGTTTACCACCAACCCTTCTTACATTGAAATTCCTTTGAATTTCATCGCCAAACTACCGATTGGTGAAAATGCCCGCTTGTTTGCCGGTGTGGGCCCTTATTTTGCTTTTGGTGTTGCCGGTAAAAATAAATACGAAGCAACGGTGGGGGAAACTACGCTCAGCAGTTCATCCGGCATCAAATGGGATGACGATACTCCTTTCAACAATGGTGATCCTAATCAGGGTTTTGATAAGTTCAAACGCTTTGACTGGGGAGGTAACGTACAGGTAGGTGCGGAACTGAGCAATTTCCTGATCTCTGCGCAGTATGGTATTGGGTTTGCCAAAGTTCGTTCCGGCCAGGACAACAGCACAGATGAGAAGAGTAAAAACCGTGTGTTTAGCGTATCCGTAGGCTATTTGTTTGGTGGAAAATAACATCCTAACAAACAATTAGCTGATTCAATTGTAATAACAGCAGCAAGCAAAAACAGGTTTATTTATTATTGTTGGCAATCAAAAAATTAGGAAAGCGGTATCTAACCTGTGGGTACCGCTTTTACCTCATCCAAATCATATCACTCATGAAAAAGGTATTATTATCTGCAGCCGCTTTATTAATAGCGGGTCTTTCTTTCGGTCAGGCTAAATGGGGTATCGTTGCAGGACCTCAGTTTTCCAGCATGACCGTTAAAAATCCGGGTTTAACGGGTACTTCAAAAGAAACCAGTAAAATCCTGACGAGCGTAAGAGCAGGTGTGACCGTAGACATTCCACTGGCGGATGAATTTTATATTGGTACAGGGTTATTATATTCCGGTAAAGGAGGAAAGGCGAAAAATTCTGATGTGAAAACAACCTTATCTTACCTGGAATTGCCTGTCCACTTTATGTTTAAGCCTGAGGTAGGAAACGGCGCACTCGTACTGTCTGCTGGTCCTTACCTTGCATATGGCCTGGGCGGTAAAATTAAGGATACCGGTTTCGGCGATTTCGACGTGTATGACGACGAATCTTTATTGGCGAAACAGAAACGTTTCGACGCAGGGCTGGGCATCAACGTTGGCTATGAAATGCCTATGGGGCTTTATTTTGGGCTAAATACCGATCTCGGACTGGTGAATACTGCCGATAACACTGACAACGACCGCAGATTTAAAAACACTTCTTTTGGTGTTTCGGTAGGATATAAATTCAGTGGAAAATAAAACAAGACTCCCAATATGATTTTTGTATTAACCACCCGTAATTTCGGGTGGTTAATCGTTTTTATCAAAACCTTTCTTTACTTTCGCAGTAATAACCGTAACCAACTGAGCAGTAGGACTTTTCCCCAAAGTAATTATCCAGTGAATTTGATAAATTTTTTATTACCAATCTACCGATGAAATTTTTTACCTTTCTTCTATCTGCAGCTATGTTTTTTGTTGTGTCCATATCCCATGCCCAGGTGAGCCTTGGTATACGTGGAGGATACGTAAACAGCGGTCTGGCCTCCTCTGGAAATAGTACTGCTCCGGGTACTTCGCACCAGGATAACTGGCAAGCAGGCGCTTATCTTAATGCACCTTTATTTACACGAGGGTATCTGCAGGCAGGTATGGGATACATTGTGAAAGGAGCGGGTTTGAATTATGAGCATTTACATCCTGACCTGTTTGGATCCGCAGTCACTAAGTTAAAATTGCAATACCTGGAATTGCCTGTGAATATGGTGTATAAATTACCAGTGAGCTTTGGTAAGCTGATAGTAGGCGCCGGGCCTTATGCAGCTTACTGCGTCAGGGGCGACTATAATGTAACCGCCTATGATGGCATCAAACAAGTACAATCCGGATCTCAACATCTGAATTTTAATTCATCTCCCAATATATTCGGTACCACTATGAATCTGCAACGTTGGGATGCAGGCTTAAACTTCACTGCAGGGGTAGAATTTAATTGTTTTCTTACGCTGTCGGCACATTATGGCTATGGTCTTTTGGATATTGACAAATCAGCCAACGAGCTGAAAAACCGATATTGGGGAGTTAGTTTTGGTTTTCTATTTGACCGGGAAGACTGGTAGTAAGAAAATACACACACATTGAGAGAAGTTCTTTCCTAACGGGAAGAACTTTTTTTATGCCTGGCAGGCAATACCTCCCGTCTATTTTTATTTTTTTTAAAATGGAGTAGGGGACAAGGGTGTTTACTGCGTCTTATAAGCGAAAGAGATCACCGGAAGGTGATTTCGATCATTGGACAGTTATAATTAAAAGTGTGACAGTTATAGGGATATGCCACTACGTATCTACGTGATGGCATTTTTTTTATATGAAAGAAAACGAAAAAAGGGAAAGACTTCTGTCCTTCCCTTCTTTTTTATAAGTCACTTTACTATTACATAATTGCCTCTACTGCCTGACGAACAACTTTAGGCTTGCCCAACGTATAGTAGTGCAATACCGGTACGCCAAATGCTTTCAGTTCTTTAGACTGAGCAATCAGCCATTCAGTACCTACCAGCTCCACATCCTTGTCTGTTTTGCATTTCAGGATCTCCGTAGAGAGGTCTGTAGGGATATCTACATGGAAAATGCGGGGCAGCATAGTCATTTGTTTCCTGGAGGTAAGTGGCTTTAAGCCTGGAATAATAGGAACCGTGATGCCTGCTTCCCTGCATTTATTCACAAAATCGAAGAACTTCTGGTTATCGAAGAACATCTGTGTAACAATGTAATCGGCCCCATTTTCCACCTTACGTTTCAGGTGAGACAGGTCTGTTTGCATATTGGGTGCCTCGAAATGTTTTTCAGGATAGCCGGCAACGCCAATACAGAAGTTGGTTTTTACGCCGCTCTGCAGGTCATCTTCGAGGTATACCCCGTTATTCATATGTGCTACTTGGTCCAGTAATTCTATGGCATAACTGTGGCCATGTGGGTCTGGCTCAAAAAAAGTTTCGTTTTTAGGTGCATCACCACGCAAAACCAGTACATTGTCAATACCAAGGAAGTTCAGGTCAATCAGGGCATTCTCCGTTTCTTCCCGGCTAAAACCGCCGCAAATCAGGTGAGGTACGGCATCTATATTGTAGTGGTTCATAATGGCAGCGCAAATACCCACAGTACCCGGGCGTTTGCGGATTTCAACCTTTTCAAAGGAGCCATCCGCCTTTTTCTTGAACATATGCTCACTACGGTGATAGGTCACATTAATGAAAGATGGTTTGAATTCCATCAGGGGATCCAGGTGATCATAAATAGACTCAATACTCTTTCCTTTCAGAGGAGGAAGGATTTCAAAAGAAATCAGGGTGTCTTTGGCCTGGGCAATATGTTCAGTTACTTTCATAATGTTATAAGCTTTGAAGAATGTGGCAAAAGCCGGTATTCCTGCTAAAATACGCGGGCAAAAATAAGATATCCGATTATTATAATCAGATCATTTTTAATCTTATGACAACTATAACTAGGCTAACTGAATGAATTGCTTATTTTTGCTAAGTTTGATCATATGGCATTAAGAATACATACAGACCAGCTGGTAAAGCGTTACGGCAACAGAACGGTGGTAAACCATGTATCTGTGGAGGTGTCTCAGGGTGAGATTGTAGGGCTGCTGGGCCCTAACGGAGCGGGTAAAACCACCTCCTTCTACATGGTAGTGGGGCTTATTAAGCCGGATGAAGGGAATGTGTACCTGGATGGCCAGAACATTACCAAGCTACCCATGTACAAAAGAGCCCAGATGGGCATCGGCTATCTGCCACAGGAAGCCTCCGTATTCCGGAAGCTGAGCGTGGAGGATAACATTTCTGCCGTCCTGGAAATGACAAATCTTAAAAAAGCCGAGCAACGGGAAAAGCTCGAAAGCCTGTTGTCCGAATTCAGGCTTACCCACGTGCGCAAGAGCCCCGGTGATGTATTGAGCGGGGGAGAAAGACGCCGTACCGAAATCGCCCGCGCCCTCGCGGTAGACCCTAAGTTTATCTTGCTGGATGAGCCTTTTGCAGGTATTGACCCCATTGCGGTGGAAGATATCCAGGGGATCGTCGCCAAGCTGAAATATAAGAACATAGGCATCCTCATCACAGACCATAACGTGCAGGAAACACTATCCATCACTGACCGGGCTTATTTATTGTTTGAAGGCAAAATCCTTAAATCCGGGTCGGCAGAAGAGCTGGCAGAGGACGAACAGGTAAGAAAAGTGTATCTTGGCCAGAATTTTATTTTGCGCCGGAAAGATTACCTGGACGAAGCAGCTAAACAATAAAAATAATTCTACAGCATCCTATATGAGAATTTTAAGTCCTGCAATATCACAACTGGCAAGATTGCGCATGGGGCGTATTGCGTATTTTATGCAGTATCCCGTGCAGGTGCAGCAGCAGGTATTCCAAAACCTTATTAGTGCCGCTCAGTATACCGAATTCGGTAAGCAGTACGGCTTTTCAAAGATTTATAAGATAGACGAATATAAGCAGCGCGTTCCTATTCATACATATGATACCATCAAGCCTTATATACAACGCACGATGGAGGGACAGCAAAATGTACTCTGGAATACACCCATCAAATGGTTTGCTAAATCAAGCGGTACTACTGCCGATAAAAGCAAGTTTATTCCGGTTACAGTAGAAAGTCTGGATGAATGTCACTACCGCTCCGGCAGGGATGTAATTTCTCTCTACTACAATAATTTCCCTGATTCCGATGTTTTTACCGGGAAATCGCTGGTAATAGGCGGTAGCCATCAGGTAAACAAATTGTCCGAAAACAGCGACTCCTACTTTGGAGACCTGAGTGCCGTGATGCTGCAAAACATGCCTTTTTATGGTAACATGATCCGCACACCGGACCTGGAAATTGCTCTCATGGACGAATGGGAAGAGAAAATAGAACGCATGGCCAATGCCGTGATCCATGAAAACGTGACCTCTATTGCAGGGGTGCCTACCTGGACCATTGTGCTGATCAAACGTATATTTGAACTCACCGGCACAGATAACCTGGCCGATGTATGGCCCAACGTGGAATTATATATGCATGGTGGCGTAAGCTTCACACCTTACCGCGAACAGTTTAAAAAACTAATCCGTAAGCCACTGATGCACTACCAGGAAACCTATAATGCTTCGGAAGGCTTTTTTGCCGCCCAGGACGTAATAGGCGACGAAGGATTACTCCTGTTCCTCAACCACGGCATCTTCTATGAGTTTATGCCCATGGAAGAATTAGGCAAGGAAAACCCGGAAACATTACAATTGCAGGAAGTGGAACTGGGTAAAAACTATGCCCTGGTTATTAGTACCAACGGCGGTTTGTGGCGGTACCTGGTAGGGGATACCATCCAATTTACCTCCCTGCTTCCTTACCGGATCAAAGTAAGTGGCAGAACAAAGTCGTTTATCAATGCCTTTGGGGAAGAAGTGATCGTTGAAAATTCTGATACGGCCGTAGCCAAAGCCTGCGAGGCCACCGGCGCAGTTGTAAATGATTATACAGCCGCACCGGTATATTTCAGCGACCATGGCAATGGGGGACACGAATGGCTGGTGGAATTTGGGGTAGCCCCGGATGATATTAACCGTTTTACCAATACCCTGGATAGCACGTTGAAAGCTATTAACTCAGACTACGAGGCAAAAAGATATAAAGATATCGCTTTACATATGCCGGTAGTGCATGTATTGCCAGAAGGTACTTTTTGCGAATTTCTTAAAAGTAAAGGGAAACTGGGCGGGCAACATAAAGTCCCCAGACTGAATAATGACCGTAATTACCTGGAGGAAATCCTGAAATTTGCGGCCAATAATATGAAAGCTTAAAACCTATCAACTATAACATGAAATTACTGGAGAACAAAGTAGCGATTGTAACTGGCGCCAGCCGTGGTATCGGAGAAGCAATTGCTTTGAAATTTGCAGCACAGGGAGCGGATGTAGCTTTTACATACGTGAGTTCTGATGAGAAAGCCCAGGCACTGGAAGCTAAATTAACCGCTTTAGGTGTAAAAGCAAAGGCATATAAATCCAATGCAGGCGTTTATGAAGAATGTGAAACACTGGTAGCAGAAGTATTGAAAGAATTCGGAAAAATTGATATCTGTGTGAATAACGCAGGTATTTCTAAAGATAACCTGCTGCTGCGTATGAGCCAGGATCAATGGGATGATGTGATGAACATTAACC
>NZ_DATCVJ010000846.1:0-9413 GCF_036566945.1 Chitinophaga sp.
ATGCAGGGTAGTAACGTTGGCGGTTATATTAAAAGAGAGATCCTTCTGAAGAGATTGCCGGTAAGCAGCGGTAATTTCCAGTCCTTTATTGCTCATTTTAGCGCCGTTGACATACGGTGGGGTAGCATCTCCGTTGGTGTAGGAGGAAGGCAGCTGTATGAGAATATCGGAAGACTGCTTATTGAAATAATCTACGCTAAGGGTGAGGGCGCCTTTCAGAAAACCCGCGTCCACACCAATGTTCGACTGGGTAGTGGTTTCCCATTTCACATCCGGGTTACCACGACTGATCACCTGTAAAATATTGTTGCTGGTAGAGTAGATGGTCGCAAAAGGGTAGAGGCCAATATCCTGGTTACCCAGCTGTCCCCAGCCACCACGTATTTTCAGGTCGTTGAGCCAGGTCACGTCTTTCATAAAATTTTCGTGGGCGATATTCCAGCCGGCAGAAAAAGAAGGGAAATAACCCCAACGGTTGGAAGGGCCAAAACGTGAAGAGGCATCTGCCCGCATATTGGCATTGACCATATATTTATTATCGTATGCATAAGTCACCCTGCCGAAATAAGACATCAGGCCCCATTCTTCCAGGGTACCGCTATTGAATTGCTGCCCGGAACCATAATCGAGGTACTGCAAACTGGGAGAGCCATCAGCGCGATTATCGTAGCCATTGCGCGACGCGGCGAGGTAGTCTACTTTTGAAGAAATATATTCCGACCCCAGGGTCACGCCTACGGTGTGTTTCTCATTAAAGGTGTGATTATAGCTGAGCACATTGGTCCAGTTATAGGTAGTATACCGGTTGCGATATTTATCCAGTCCTTTGTCTTTATCCTGCATCAATGTACGATCACCAGGGATTTGTCCGCTGTATTGTTGTTGCTCTGCAATATAGAAGTCTGTGCCCAGGTCGGTACGGAGTTTAAAATCTTTCAGAAAGTGTGCTTCTGCAAACACATTACCCAACAGGCGGTATTTGCTGGCAGTACGGGTACGGTATTCGGCAATGGCCAATGGATTTTTACCATCACCATATAACAAAGCATTTTTATAGAGATCCGCAGGCGGCAGGTCGGAATAGAAACCGGTTTTATCATCATAGAACGGTATCGCATTGGGCCTGATGAGCGCATAGCGTACCACACCCGGCAAACTGCCTGCCCTGGCGCCATCACCGGAGGAGCCTATTTCCTGGGTACGATCGTAGGTGATGCTCATGTTTTCGCCCACCTTCAACCAGCTCTTTACATCGCTGCTTACATTGGAACGTAATCCATACCGCTTGAAATTGGAGTTCACAATGGTACCGTCCTGGTTCACCACATTGCCCGCCAGGTAATAACGTGTTTTATCGGAGCCACCGGAAAAGTTCAGGTTATAACGTTGGGTAAGCGCCTGACGGAAAATGGCATTGAGCCAGTTGGTATTGGGTAATTGGGAAGGATCGTCCTGGTTTCGGCTGGCCGAACCATCACTGGCAAAGGCTTCGTTCTGCAGCGTTATAAACTGGCTGGTACTCAGCATATCAGGCAGGCCGCTGGCTTTCGCCAAACCAAACGCGATATCCACGCCTATTTCATTTTTGCCGGCTTGTCCGGATTTAGTGGTAACGAGGATTACGCCATTGGCGCCACGGGAGCCATAAATGGCGGAAGCGGCGGCATCTTTCAGTACTTCAATAGCCGCGATATCGTTGGGCGAAATAGTGTTCAGCCCCGAGTTCATTGGTACCCCATCTATAATGTAAAGTGGATTGCTGCTTTGACTAAGAGAGCCAATCCCCCTGATACGCACTACTGCTTCCATACCCGGTGCACCGGTAGGAGAGGTGACGGATACCCCGGCGGCCTGTCCCTGTAAAGCGGTGCTGAGATCTACGGCCTGTGTGTTCACCAGGTCTTTTCCATCTATGGAGGAGATGGCGCCTGTTACCTGACTTCTGCGCTGCGTGCCATAACCAATCACGATGATGTCTTTCAACGCTACTTCATCTCTTTGCAAAGAAATGTTCAGTGGGCCGCTGCCGGAATAGGGAATCGTTTTGGTGAGATAACCCATAAAGGAGAATTGCAGCGTAGGTGCCTGGCCGGTAATGAGTGTAATGGTATAGCTGCCATCAACCGTGGAAACGGCGCCATTCCTGGTATTGGATTGCATCACGGTAACGCCCGGGAGCACACCACCTTGTTCATCACTTACACGGCCACTTACTTTCACCTGGGCATAGGTTGCCCCGCCAAGCAGCAGCAATAACACCGCTGACATTAGTTGTGTCCAGTTTTTCATTCGTAAGAATTTAATGGTTCCGTCCCCCTGGAGGAACCTGTTTTAAAAAGTAATTAACGTTGGATTTGAATGGAACTACCGCAGTACATATCCCTGCTTTTTCATACGTGCATTATTTTTTGATTGATTTGGATGGCTTAAAGATAGGCAGATGTAGCCCGAAGATGCTGTACTATAGTTACAAAGGACTGTACAATCTAAAAATAAATCGTTATAAATCAACAAGTTATTTTCTAAAAGCTAAAAGCTAAAAGCTAAAAGCTAAAAGCTCTCTTCCCTAAACAGCAGTTTGTTGTTCCCGGTATTCATTGGGGGAGCATTGATACATCTTTTTAAATTCTCTGAAGAAGTAAGACTGGTTATTGAAACCTGTTTTATAAAAAATTTCGGCTACGGTTAACTGGGTTTTTATTAACAGTTGGGCGGCCTGTTTTAGCCGGATATAGCGGATAAACTCTGCCGGTGTCATATTAGAAATGGTTTTCAGTTTGCGGTACAACTGCATTTTGCTGAGCAGCAGTTGCTTTTCCAGGATGGCTGCATTCAGTCCTTCTTCATCGATATGTTCTTCTATTACCCGGACCAGTTCCTGCAGAAATTGTTTGTCGGCGTCTGCCATCTCTGTGTCTTCCAGTTGTCCCAGCGGATGATCTCTCTTGAAAATTTCGTGCAGGCGTTCGCGGTATTCCAGCAGTTTACGTACGCGTACCTGTAGGTGCGACGCATAGAAGGGCTTGGGCAGGTAGGCATCGGCCCCGGCTTCATAACCTTCTGTTTGCTGGTCGAGGGTACCACGGGCAGATAAAATAATAAAAGGTATATGGCAGGTGCTGGCGGCATGCTTTATTTTATGGCAAAGTTCCAGGCCGTTCATATCGGGCATCATAATATCGCTGATGATCAGATCGGGGAGAGTTTGCCGGATCAGTTCCAGCGCTTCGCTGCCGTTATTGGCTTCATATATAATATACTGACCGGAAAGCTGATCTTTTAATAGCTGCCGGATAGCGTATTCATCTTCCACCAGCAGTATACTTTTTTTACCCGCTTCCTGCAAACTTTGTATGCGCGATAATTTGTTGGGATCAATGGCTGGTGTTCCGGACAACGACAGCGGTGCCGTAATAGATTGTAAGAGGTAGGAGGGAGCCGGATTTGCCGGCGCTTCCAGCACACTACCTTCTTCCTTCAGCGGCAGCCTTACATAAAAGGCCACGCCATCGTTTTCATTTGCTGCATGGATACTGCCATGCAGCAGCAACACCATCTGCTGGGTAAAAGCGAGGCCGATGCCGGTACCGAACTTTTCCTGTGTAGGAGCGCTGGTGGTAAAAAAGCGGGTAAAGAGATTTTCCAATTGTGCTGCAGGAATATGTGCACCTGAATTGTATACATAAATTTCCAGGTGGTCTTTATCCTGCTGTGCATTGAAAATGATGGACTGATCCCGGTTGGTATACTTACATGCATTGCTCAGTAAGTTAAACAGGATTTTTTCCAGTTTGTCTTTGTCCATCCCCGCCATCATGGCCGGAGCAATAGCCGTTTGGAACTGCAATGCTTTTTGTTGACACATGGGTTTAAACAGGGCGGCAATATTTTCCAGCAGCGCAGAAATATTCAACGGCGCATAATAATTCTCCAGGAAACCAGCTTCTGCTCTGCGGAATTCAAGTAACTGCTGCACCAGGTAGGTGAGCCGGGATGCGTGCTGATGCACCAATGCCTGGTGATAGGTATCACCGGGTTGTTCCCTGCTGCGTTCTGCGGCGCCAACAATCAGTGTGAGAGGCGTTTGCAGCTCATGGGCAATGTTGGTAAAAAAACGGAGTTGTTCTTCGTGTACTTCTTCTTCTTTTTTTCGGAGGAGATGTTCCATTTCCAGCTGGTGCTTCATCTCCAGTTTATTTTTACGGTATAGCCAGAAAGCAGTACCTGCGGCTACTAGCAGTAACAGGTATAATCCAAATGCGGGCCAGGTAAGCCAGAAATATTGTTGGATAGTAAGTGTGAGCAGTACGCTGGGAGGTGTCCATACGCCTTCACCATTGCTCCATTTTACTTTCAGGGTATACTGTCCGGGGGGAACATTACTGTAGGCAATTCTGCCATTGCCACCGGTGTATTGCCAGCTTTTATCATAACCTTCCAGCAACCAGGCGTATTCACATTTTTCTGCATGCAGAAAACTCACGGCTTTCCCCTGCAGTTCGAAAAAGTTATCCCTTCGTGGTAACGTATAGGTGGCGCCGTTATACTGCCCTGGTTTAAGCACCTGTAATCCGTTTTCATTTGTTTTCCCGGCCAGTTGCAGTCCTGATATCAGCAGGTTGGGATACACGCGGCGTTCCTGGATATTACCGGGTACAAAATAGTTGAAGCCGTAAATACCACCGAAGTACAATCTGCCACCGGGATCTTTCCACACCGCTCCATCACTGAACTCGTTGCTCTGAAGTCCGTCTGCTTCCTGGAAATGCGATATTTCTCCGCTGGCCGGATTGATACGCGCGAGTCCTTTATTGGTACTCACCCAGATCAGACCATCGTTATCCTGTGTGATGGCATGAATGGTATTATTGGGCAGTCCGTTGCCGGTATTATACCGGATAAATTCCGGGCGTGCCTGCCTGATATCTGCTTCTGCAATACAGTTCAGTCCATAGCTGGTGCCTATCCACAACCGCTGCCTTGTATCACGGTAAAGTGCCAGCACATCATTATGTGATAAACCACCTTCATAGCTGAACGCTTTAAAAGTGAGGAATTTCTTTTGAGTTTTGTTGAACAGGTTAAGTCCTCCGTAGCGGCAGCCTACCCAGAGTGTATTGCCAGGGCCGGGTGCGAGGGAATAAATGATATCATTGGCAGGTCCGCTGTCGGTGCCATTAAAAGTATATTGCTCAAATCCACTTATTACCATTTTCTCTTGCTGTCGCTGAATACGCAGATGCACCAGCCCATAGCCGCTGGTACCGAGCCACAGCCAGCCATCCGCATCGGGCTGTATGGCATATACGGAGCCGAATACCGGCAACCTGTTGCTGCCGTTCAGCTGTTGCCATTGGAAGAAGCGTTTATGCAGCTGATCATAAACAGACAATCCTTTGCCATCAGTACCTATATAGATCATACTATCCCGGCCACGACACAGCGCAAATACGGAGTTATCGTCCAGTTCTGTGGTAAATAGTTGTTGTCGGGTGATAGCCGGCTGCCGTGTAAAGCCGGGTAAACAGATGATACCACTGCCTTTGGTGCCTACCCACAGATCGTTGCCATTATCACAAAAAGCCCGGATAGGTTTGTTGAAAGCCGCACCGCCGGTATTCCGGTTTATAGTACCAAAATATTTTGTTTGCGGATATACTTTGATGATGCCATTGCCATCGGTGCCACACCATAACACCTGTTCACTGCTGGTGGCCCACGACATAATCTTCATGTCCTGTAGTTGCCGCGTCACCTCGGGCAACAAATGCGCCGGCCGGAATTGTGCATCGTATACGCCAAAGCCCTGCGTAGTCCAGGCCAGCAAATAATCCGATCCATAACGGGTCATGGCAATAACGGCATGCGGAAGCAATGCCTGTAATTGCACCTGGTGCGTGCCAGGAGATACGGCCATCAGCTCATGTGCGGTAGTGGTGAAAAAAATCCGGCCCTCCAGCGAAAACAACGCCTGTACATTGGTATAGCGCTGCAACAGCGGCCATTGCGCCTGCCAGTCGGCGTATATTTCCAGGCTCTCGTCACCACGCAGTACCCACAGGTGATTTGCAGCATCAAAAACCGCTTTGCTGATCCGGTTGTTGCCGGCGGGAAGCGGACATACCACAAACGAATCTGCCTGGGCATTATACCGGGTCAGTCCTTCCTGTCGGCTCAAACAATAGAGTTGGCCGGCCGTATCGGCTATGAGGCGGTATTCCTGCTCGCTGATACGACTACGTTGCTGCCGGCTGTAAAAATAATTATAGAACTTACCAGTCTGTTTATCATAACGGGATACACCTTCAATGGTACTGAGCCAGATCCGCCGGTCTCCATCTTCCATCACCTGCAGTATTACGTTGTTACCAATACTGTGTAATGGATTATCCTTGCTGTAGTTGAATACATGAAACGCTGTGCCATCGTACATATTGAGTCCATCCCAGGTAGTAGCCCATAATAACTTATCCGAATCCAGGAACAGGGAGTTGACAGCACTATTGGAAAGTCCGTTACGGTTGTCGAGCTGTTGTGTATAATAAGATGCAGTGTCACCAGCAAAAACTGCTGGCATACCAGTGAACATACAGATCAGAAAGAAACAGATCAGGGACAATCTTTTCATAACGGGCTGGTTTACGGTGGCATTATGAAAGGTACTAAATTTCTGCTTGTGCAGGGAGCTCCGTTTTTTCGGACGCACAGCCGTAAACTTAACTTGTGGGAGGATTAATTATCAACACTAATTTGTATCTTTCTTTACACAACTATCTTTTAACTATAGACAGGATTTTTTTCATTGCAGCAGGAATAAGACTATTAACTATCATCATCATTCTCTCAAAAAAAATCACATCATGAAAATAGGTATTATTGGCTCCGGCATAGTAGGACAAACCTTGGGAGCTGCCTTTTTACAGGAAGGACACGAAGTAATGCTGGGGAGCCGCACCCCTGAAAAAGAAGAGGTGCAGCAATGGCAAAGTAAAAATGCAAAAGGACAAACCGGCACCTTTGACGCCACCGCACAGTTTGGCGAACTGCTCATATTATCGGTAGGCGGCGGAGCTGCGCTATCAGCTGTAGAACTGGCTGGCATCCCAAACTTCTCGGGTAAAACGGTGATCGATACCACCAACCCTATTGCCAGCGCACCTCCGGAAGATGGCGTGTTGAAATTTTTTACAGATATAAATGGATCGCTGATGGAGAAAATTCAACAGCTGATTCCGGAAGCCAACGTAGTGAAAGCCTTTAACAGCGTGGGAGGCCCGCTGATGTACAAACCACAGCTTTCCGGTGGTACACCTACCATGTTTATTTGTGGCAATAGTACCACCGCTAAACAAACGGTCACGGATATACTAACGGATTTCGGCTGGGAAACAGCAGATATGGGCGTGGCGGCAGCTGCACGCGCTATTGAGCCATTGTGTATTTTGTGGTGTATCCCGGGCTTTTTGCACAACGACTGGAGCCATGCGTTTAAGGTATTGAAGCCGTAAATAGAATAGCGGGTATATTAGACTGATTTTTCTGATATACCCGCTTTATACATTATTTCTGATGCCTGTTTTTCAAAGGCTAGTCTTTTCACCACCGGAATATGTCCGGATGTCAAATATATTTTACCATACCCTCCGCTACAGATAGGTTTGTATAAAAATAGATTTTATGCAACCACCATCACCTTATTTGCATGGGAGAAAAGTAGTGTTACCCATAGAATCCGCCACTGCATAATTAATTGTAACTTCCACCTATTATTATGAAAGGATATTGGAAATATATTTTCCCTGCTGTTTACGGTCTGTTGGTATACTATACCATCCGCCTGCTGGCAGACAGTTCTTCCGGTATGCGATTCTGGCACCGGCCATTGTTGCTGAACACGATAGAAGTGATATGCAGCATCACTATGGGCTATTGTCTCGTGTGGACATTCAACCAGTTGTTCCGTTATTTTGACGAAAAAAGAGTGGCCGATTTTTCCTATAAAAGAATAGCACAGGAACTCTTCTTTGTTGTTGTGGTAAACCAGCTGCTGCAGAATGCCATTGTGCTTCCTATGGCAGCACTTACTGATGACGGCCTGCAATGGTATGATGTAGTGGATATCAACGTTATCCCCTTGCTATATTCGCTGATCTATTATGGTGTGCGGCGTAGTCACATCTTCCTGCAGGCATATGTACAAAACAAATTACAATTGGAAAAAATCGCCAATGATCAGCTGCAAACGGAATTGAAATTTTTAAGGGCACAATATCATCCGCATTTTCTGTTCAATGCTTTAAACACCATTTATTTTCAGATGGATGAAGATGTAACGGCGGCAAAGAAAACGGTGGAAAGTTTTTCTGAACTGCTGCGGTATCAGTTATATGATCAGCAGCAACAGGTGAAGATCCTGCAGGAAATTCAGTATCTGCAAAACTTTATTGACCTGCAGAAAATCAGATCTTCCAAAAAGTTGCAGCTCAGCGTATGTTTCGATGAATCCCTGCGGGAGGAACAGGTATATCCGTTGCTTTTTTTACCATTGGTGGAAAATGCGTTTAAGTATGTGGGCGGTAACTTTCACATTCGTATGCAATTAATAAAACAGGAAGAGGAAATATGTTTTTTAGTGGAAAATTCAATACCAGATAACATCCCACTTGTACGAACCGGCGGTATCGGATTGGATAATCTGAAAAGAAGACTCGAATTATTATACCCTGGCATGCATACATTAACGACACAAATAAAAGAAGATAGTTTTTTTGCTGAGTTAAAACTGACTATACACTGATGGATCACGTTAACATAAAATGTATCATCACGGATGATGAACCTATTGCTGGAAAAGGATTACAGGGATATGCCGCTAAAACAGGGTTTCTGCAGGTAGTGGCAGTATGTGAAGATGCCATAGAGCTGAATACGGTGCTGAAACAGCAGCCTGTAGACCTCCTATTCCTGGACATTGAAATGCCTTATATGACAGGCATTGAATTTCTGAAAAGTTATCCGAATCCTCCCAAAGTAATCTTTACCACGGCCTACGAGCAATATGCCCTGCAAGGCTTTGAACTGGATGTATTGGACTACCTGGTGAAACCCGTTTCTTTTGAAAGGTTTTTAAAGGCAGCGAATAAAGCCTATGATTATTTTTCCACGCAGCAATCCGGTGATCAGCCTTATATTTTTATTAAGTCAGACACCAAACTGGAAAAGGTATTTTTCCACGACATTCTGTTTGCCGAAGCTTTGGGAAATTATGTGGCCTTTTACCTGGCCGACAGGAAGATCGTAACACATGCTACCTTAAAGTCGGTGCAGGAAAAGCTCTATTCACGCCAATTTCTGCAGCCACATAAATCCTATCTGGTGAATATTCAACAGATCAGCGCTATTGAAGGAAATAT